>NZ_CP021747.1 GCF_002157225.2 Agarilytica rhodophyticola | reverse complement strand
GTAAATGAATAAATGAATAAATGAGTAATATATTTATTCTATTGCTCTTCGTCGTTTACCCATTCTTTCATCCACTTTATGACTAGACTGTTCATTTTTACATTCTCTTCGGCAGCTTTGACTTTTACTGCGAGGTACAGAGATTGAGGGACATTAGCATTAAAACGCATTGTCTTTTCTTTGGGAGCTTCTTGTGGTGGCTTGGGTGTTCCCCCATCGGCACCAGCTGCAAATCGTTCAATATCTTCCTGTGAGGGTTGTCGCGATGCTGTTGGAGGTGTTCTTTTTTTGACCATTAAAATATCTCCTTCACGAGAGAAAGGATTTCGTCAGCAGCTTTCGCATTATCCATCTCGATGACTCCCTGCCCCTCTGGCATGCAGTCACGGTAAGCTTTTCTATCCCTAATAATCGTTTCAAGCAGCTTAATTTCTGGGTAGTCTGCCAAGTACTCACGAGCCTCTTTTGCTTCGTTCACCACTGGATTTGTCGGAGCCATAGTTAGGAGCCCACATACAGATAAATTTGGATTGAGATCTTTCGCCTGGAGAATGATTTCCTGCATCTTAGGCATGGTGTCTAGGTCTGGCTGAGAAGGGCGGAAAGGAACAAGTAATATGTGGGCTGCTGTCATCCCCGTTCTGAGCTCTCGGGAATCCCGGCCAGCTGCATCGACGATAACATGCTGATAACGCTTATCCAGGTCTAGCAGGGTGTCACGAATGTTTTCATATTTCTGGACACAGTGGACAGTAGCCAGCTTGCTATTTTGCGCTCTATCCATTGCCCAATTAGCTGCAGTGCACTGTCGATCTGCATCGACTAGAACGACATCAGCGCCATCTTTTGCTAACTGTGCGCTTATATTAACTGCGGTCGTAGACTTGCCGCATCCTCCCTTTTGACTGCCCACCAAAATAATCATGCTCACACCTATAAGTATTTGAGTAATTGAGTAAATAAGATTAACAGTAATTTTTAGTCGAGTAAATTAAAAATCTTGCTTTGAATACATGATTGATTCATTATGAATCTTATATTCACAATGAATCAAGGTGCGTCATGAAAGTAGGTCTATCTCTAACATCATTACTAACCAACTTAATCAGTAAATCACCCAAGCAGCCTCTGGAGCCAGAGTCAGAGGATGAAAAGAAAATTGGTACAACCATAAGGTTTGAGCCTCCAACTAGGAGGTTTATTGAGTCACAAGCAGAGCACTTAGGCATCTCAACTCAGGAATTTGTAGCTATGACCTTTAAAGCGATTATGAATGCTACCGTCGAGCCTCAGTCCACAGAGTTAGAACTGATGGTTTCCCGGTTTATCGAGCTTTTTGTCGCGCATGGAGTTCCAATTAGCGATATACCTAAACTTCTTCCAGAAGGAGCGTTAGCGCGCTCGGATTTGCTGGAGAAAAAGTCCTTGGTCGATAAGCTCAGCGATGAAGTACTTGATAGCACATCAGAACTGTTCGGGGTGAACATAGGGTGGTTGAAAGGGGTAAAGCAGCAACCCTATAAAACCCCTGCGTTTAGGTGGTACAAAAATGTTGATGGATTTGCAATGCGGTTAGCTATTGCCTGCCATGAAAGCCGCAGAGTTCGTGTGCTATTTGTGGGTGAGCGGGGTTTAACAATGGAAAGCCTGCTAGAGGCTAAGGAAAGCGATGATTCAATATCGCCCGTCAACGTCGGCGTAGTAATTGAGAAAGAGTTTTTGGTGGATGGAGTAGGGTTCAAAACATACGAAATCTGGGAGAGTGAGCGCTGGAATTATTGGCGGTGTAGACACTGTTTAAAAGCGATCATGATGTTCTGTGAGAAAAGCAGGGTGAGATACGACGGCGTACTTTTGAGCCAAGAGGCAATGATCAGCTTATTTGAAGGGAAAGAGATCGCCAACCCCCTTATAGAAGCTAGCCGTGAATCGTGGACGCCGGATCAACTTTTGTGGGGAGATGAGAGAAACCTGGAATTGAGCGAGCTGGATGCGATAAGAGAATTCTATGAGGAGGATTCGGGAGCTCCAAAATATGAGGTTGCCATCACTCAGCCCTTTTCTGTCAAAGACTGGGACGCCTTCAAGCGCGGAAGGTATGAAATTGATTCAGAATAATATGAGTAAATAAGTATTTGAGTAAATAAGGGTTTACTTAAATACTCAAATTTAAGATTTGTTTTGCAAAATCAAAATTTGTTTGATATATATAATAACTGTGTGATAGGTTTACATAATGTATCTCAGGGGCGTTTTATGGATCTCAAATCCTTAAAAGTTTTATTTGACGATGACAGTTTAAAAAGAGCTGTAGCCATGCGTGCGCCTCTGCAGAGCAAAGGCTGGCTTTTGCATTTCGAGCGACGTGCAGGAGGCCTAGCGGTTATGGGTACAGTGCGAGACCCGGAGACGGGAAAAATTTTTCGCTCACTTGATGCGGCGGCAACGGCGGCAGCCGATGTTGGGTTTGCAGAAATGCAAGTCAAAATTTTAGAAAAACAACAAGAGGGTATCGATCCCGATGATTTCGAGTTAAAGGCGCAATAAAAAACCCGCTGTTGGTCGCAGCGGGTTTTTTAAAATTTGTTGCAGTGTTGGCGCACTTGCAACTGTAAAAGTACACCTTGGGAGCTAGCAGGCACTTAAGGCGTAACATGTTACGCTCTAAAAAAGATACTCCAATTAGAGTATCTTTGCAATTGCTATCAAAAGCAAGCCTTGCTGCTGCCCAATATTTTTGGGGGAAAAGACACTGGACGAAGCCAGGTTTTTGCAGTCGGGCACGGCACTCAATCGCGTGCTTGAAGAAGCACCATACCTTTCTCGATGCAGCGATAACAAAACCGCTGGGCTTGTTAGACCACGCGAGTATGCCCTGAAATACCCGTATATGCAGGTTAACAGGCCGGGCATGGTCAGCTGGCTAGTATTCGATCTCGATCACTCAAACCCTCTGGTATGGGAGGACGAGGGCTTACCTGCACCAAACATCGTCGTAACTAATAGAAAAAACGGTCACGCACACCTTTTCTATGCCATCCCACCAGTTTGCACGTCAGAAAACGCTCGCCCCAAGCCGATTGCTTACATGAAAGCTGTATATGAGGCTATGGCCACGAAGCTTGGAGCCGATGAGTCATATAGTGGGCCAGTGGCCAAAACCCCTGGCCACCCTTGGTGGTCCACCTGGGAAATTCACCCAACTGTCTATGAGCTAGGCGAACTGGCCGATTATTTGGATTTATCTGTTAAACCACGTTGGAGCTTGGAGCCAAACCTTGATGAGGTTGCTCATTCTCGACACTGCACATTGTTTGAGGAGCTGAGATTCTACGCATATTCGATTGTAAATAGAGAGAGAGAAGAGGGGACATACCAAGGTTTTTATAGCCTCCTAGAAAACTACGCTAGTTCGAAAAACAATTTTAGTCAGAGAGGCTTTTCGAACGACCTCACCTGGTCACAAGTAAAAGCGACGGTTAAATCTGTTGCTCGATGGACGTGGGATCGTTACACAGGGAGCTCCAAGTGTCAGAGGGGAGTTATGGGGCTTGATAAGTCGTTACCTCTTAAAGAGCGCCAGCGCAAGGCTGCAGAAAGGACGCATAGCTGTCGAAGGAAGGCCACAGAATTAAAAATAATAACTGCACATAAGCAACTCATTGCCCAAGGCGCAAAAGTCACACAAGCGGCTGTAGCCGCACATACGGGCTTAACACGGCAAACTGTAGCTAAACACAAACACCTCATAACCACACCCAGCACACTAAATGTAGTCCCTATGCCTCAAGCACAAGAGGGTGATTTAAGCCCTGTTTCAGATGTTAAATATAGTCTAGATCAGATATCTGCTCTTCAGGTTGTGGATAAGTGTGAGTGGACTGTTTTGGAGTTTCCCAAAAAGGAAATATCAAATATTAGTTTTAATGATGTGTCGTTGCATGCCGAGAAGGGCGCCAACGGCGCTAAATCGCTTTTTTCTCAAATATGTTCAACGTTATCGAGCATTCCTCGTGTTGAAGGAGTTGTTTGTCCGTTCTCTTTTGAGTTTAGAGGGCGTATGGCAAGGGTTGTGGTCAGTTATGGTCTTAGTGAACTTGATTCTGTGCTCGTCGCTATTTCGGTAGCTTCTTCCGCAGCTGACCCAGCTAAGCTACATTTTTCTCAAGATGATTGGATGGGGTATTTAGTCAGAGCGCTTCAAAATGCTCGTGCTGCTAAGCTGGAATTATTTGATCCATTGGTAGATAAATTTAAAACTTTGTTAAACGGTGGGGATGCTTACCTCACTGATTATCAGTGGGGATTGTTTAGAGATTATAGAAACATGTGCCTCCAGGAGTGATTTTATCTTGGTGGTGACGAAGAGATTTTTAATAGCTAGCATCTTTATTTTTATGTTTCGTAATTACCGTAATTACGAAATTACCGTAATTACTTGATGTTTTGTTTTTTTGCCTCTATAATTCATTTAACTGGTAACTTTTGAGGCTAATTAAATGAGTAAGATCACTTTTGAGGATGTTTGTATTGCGGCTAGACGGCTCGTTGAAAGCGGTGAAAGGCCTAGCGCTCCAAAGATTAGAAAGCTCTTGGGTGACAGAGGGGGAATGGCCACGATCCAAAAGCATTTGGATGGATGGAGAGTTACAGAAGAGGGGAAAGAAGCCGATACTCCAAAGATTCCTGAAATGCCAGAGTCATTAGCTAATGACTCGCATACATTAATTCAACAGATTTGGGGCCAGGCTAAAGCCTCAGCTGATCTGGATATTCAGAATGAGCGCGAGAAGCTGGCGTTGGATCGTGCTGAGATGGATGAGAAGCTAGCAGAGACTATTGCCGTTAGTGAAGAGCAGGAAGCTCAGATTGATGAGCTCCGGGGGAATGTTGAAGACCTTCAGCATAAGACTTCTAACCTTGTTGAATCTAATGATAAACATAAGGCACAGTTATCTGAGGAAATTACGAAAAACTCAATACTTACTGAGCGCTGCGATCAGCTAGAAAAATCATTAAGCGCAGCTGAAACAGGTGTTTCTCAGTTGGAGGGTTCTCTCAGCTCTGAAAGAACTAAACGTGAAGCTTTAGCTGAAGAGGCGTCAAAATTTAGGGCGTTGGCCGACGAGAGGCAGAGCTTGATTGCGAACTTGCAAGCACAAGTGAATAAGCTTGAGTCGTCACTTACATCTAGGGATGAACAGATTACTAAGTTACAGGATCTGACGGAAGCCCAGCAACAAAAGCTCGATGAAGCCAAAGAGGCTTTTGCAGAGGCGAAAAGTGATCTTTCTACTTTGATCGAGCGTTGCGATCAGCTTCAAAAAACTGTCAATGAGGCTGCGGCGCGAGAGAAAGAGCTTCAAGCTCTGCATGCCTCTTCCTTGCAAGCCGCTGACGAGCGTACAGCTAAGCTCATTGAGCAACTAGAGAAATTTACGGGTGTTAAAGATGGCAACTCAAAACAAAGTAAAGACTGAGCTTGATGAATATTCAGAGGCGGCGCTGGCCGCTCTTGAGCTGGACGGGATCACTTTTAGTGACCAGGAGCGTCAACTAATCAAAGAGATCGACGAGCTGAATTACTCGGAAGAGCAGATAATGCTCTTTTTGAAAGCTGGCAGATAGGTTGGACGTCATCCTAGAAAAATCCTCCAGAATGACTTCCCTAACTTATTTGCCTATTTTGTTCACTGGTTGTCGGCGTGTAATTGCTGGGGATTCTGAGTAATCGAGATACACATCTAAGTACGAAATAGCGTAGTCATGCGGTAAGTCCTTACTGGTTGCAATAATACATTTTCCCTGGTTCTTAGAGCTTTGAGCCCAAGATAACAACTCATTCAAATTTTCTGCGTGATCTGCGTGATCTATGGCATTTACAGCATCTGCTTTTAATGAGGACGTATTGATGCATATTGGCTTTTGCGGAAAGACGAGATCATTTTTATTTATTCCTTGATAGTGCCAGTCAGAAACTGCCATCCCTAATTCGATTAAAGTGCTTTTTCCTGTCCCTAGATTGCCCCGAATAACTATTAACCTTTCGGTTGATTCATTAATAAGCTTTACCGCTTCGTTTAGCGTTTTTCGAAGTTCTTGATAAGACGTGTCTACGGCGTTCATATTTTTTCTCCGGGTTGTTTTGTATAGGTGACTGTATCATTTTGTGAGTAATTGAGTAAATAAGTATTTGAGTAAAAACTATATATTTGTTGCAAGAGCAAGTTGTTTGGCGTCTCTAGTGATCTTCAGCAAAGTATTGCTTTTGTCTATCGCAGTGCAGTCGCTAACCAAAAACAACTGTTCACAGTCTTCGTATTTGCCAACTTCTGCAGATGGGTTGCGTGACATTGGGTATTCCACGTATTTATGGCCAGCCAGCCAAAAAGGGATATTTGGTAAAAACTCATCTACATAAAGCGGAAAAAGTTGTGTAGTTACGCTCTCTCCTGTTAGCCATTCGTATTGAGCTGCTAACTTGTAAAGCTGTTCTCCCAGCCTTAGGTGGTCGTCGTTTTCCCGAAAAGCTCGGGTCTCTGCACTGGCTAAAAAACTTGGCGTTAGTACAGCTGTGCGAAGGTTTTGAGATGCGGTTCGGATACTTAGTTCTATTTCCGTCATTTCCTGTTTTTCTTCCTTGGTCAATGTCGATAGCGCTAGAGCGGTCGCAATAAATACTCCCGCTAGTCCTATTATTGAAGAACGTTGTGTTGATGCATCGATCATGTTTACACCTCTTCGTAGTGATTGAGTTGATTAATAGCTGTGTTTGATCTAGTTGATAGCGCTACGGCTACAGTCAATGCTCCTAGAGTTAAATATGTCCAAGAAATAGAGCTCATATGTGTAGTGCCTGGTATGCTTTCTATTGCCCATGTTGACCATGGCCCGCAAAAGTAACCGGCTGCTAGGGCTGTATTTGCAATAGAATCTCGTATGCCGAACACGCGCCCCTGAAGGTTGTTTGGTATGTGAATTTGCCAAACAGATTGGGCTAATGCACCAATAATCGGAGTGATGAGACAAAGCACGAAAGCAGCAACTCCGATTACAACTAAGCTCTTAGTTAACCCTGTTAGAGCGATGGCTAAGCCGGAGAATGCCAATAAGTAAAAGATGTTCTGCAGATGGTTTCGTGAATTAATCGTTGTTACCAGTAACGCTCCGACAGCTATACCTGCACCAGCCATTGACCTTAGTGATCCTAAGGTTGCCTCTCCTGCTAGGTTTAATACTAAGGGGGTAAAAAGTACGATCGCAGCTCCCCGTGAGAAATTTGCAAAAGCATGCAATGCTAAAAAACTCTTCAAACCTCGGTTTGCGCGAATTGTATTAAACCCTTCCCGAATAGCGTCTTTAAAGGTGTTTCTAGTGTATTTTGTATCCGGGATCGAAACCGATGCTAGAGCTACGAAGGATGCGAAGCAGAGTGCCGATGCGCAGAGAGCAAATGACCATTGATAAGTAAATTCAAGGAAGCTGCCAGCAATAAACGGTGCAAGAATTTGAGCTGATGCTGATCCAGCTTGCGCTATTCCATTTAAGCGCGGGTACGCTTTAGGTGATGTAGCAATCAGCGAGATAGATGATGTATAGGTCAACCTATGTAAACCCGCAATTGCGGAGCTTAACGCCACTGTCAGATATGTCTCGCCAACATGCAAATAACTAAATTCCGATGCATTTTGAATCAAAAAATAAAAGTAAAATGCAAAGATAATAGACTGTGCCAGCGAGCAGAGTGCAAGGATTCTTTTTCGGTTGAAACGGTCAACGATATTTCCACAAAATGGCGTAATGAGTACTTCAGGCAAAAAAGCGAGAAGCATAACAATACTCAATTGTGCCAGTGACCCACTTTCCCGGTATACCAGGATAGACGCGGCGAAGGCGTTCAATAAAACCGAAAAAATTACAGTTGTTTGGCTAATCCAGATAAACGTAAAACGATGTTTCATTCTAACCTCAGTTTAATTGCGTTTTTCGGAACGTAACCCGAAGATATTGACCGTGCAAAAATGACGGAAACCGCAATAACGCTCGAAAGTGCCGAAAACCGCACTAAACGCACCCTTCAAAACGACGAAAACCGCACAAGTGCGGTTTTCGTCAGAAATAAGTGAGTATAAGTATCTACTCAAAGAGTGACCTCCCAATAAAGGTATAGGCTCTAGCTTTCATTAGATGTAGCCGTGTCTATAGATACTGATTGAGCTGCTTGCTGTAGAGTTTTCTGAATTTGCTCTGCTGACAAGTTATCAATACCCTCGACTCCTCGAAGAACGCCTACCAGCTCAGAAAATTTAATTTTCTCTTTCTCCTGATGCAAAGCCTTCAATTCAGCATTGAGCTTATCTCGTTTTTCAAGTAGAGGCTGTAATCTCTCTTCAAGCTTAGTTATCTGCTCTTGCTTCTTTTGTATATCGTCATCAATTTTTGATGTGCTCTTAGTCTTTGGCATTTGTTCTAATCCTCGTTGAGAGTGTCTAGCGTGGTTGGCTCATCCTGTCTTTGTATATGATCTATGTGTTCTTGGTTCCCGTCAACTGATGTAGAAATGGGTTCCTTATAGGATGCGTTACTATTACCATCAGATAGCTTACTTGTGATCTTATCGAAGATGCTTTTAGCCTTTTTCTCGTTATCCTCAGACAAGTGTAATTTATCGCTTATAAGATCAATAGCGGCTTTGCCATTTTCCTCTGATATTTCAATTTTTGGCGAAACAAGCAGTTGAAGCGCTATAGTAGAAAATAAGAAGAACGTTAAGAATATAACAGCTAACCTCCAGCGCTCATTGTACTCAAATTGTTCAATAGCAATACCTATGATTGATTTCATACCTGAACCTCGATTGATTCACCGTTAAAACGAAGCCTAACCTTTCTAGATAAGCCGGAAGCTTGATTTAACTTTTCAACTAGAAGCATTACTTCACGCTCCGCTACTGCTGAGTCTACAGTAGATATCCACGTACAAAGCTCCTCTAGGGGATGTATTTCTATATCTAAATCAGAAGATTTTTCTAATATAATGTTGACTAATTCTTGATCTGGTGAAATGCGTTGATCAACTTCTTGGATCTCCACATCATCGATAGGGCTTGTATCTAAAGATGAATTATTATCATCGGCATCATCACTGATAAAGTTGTCATATGTTGTTTCTAATGATTTCTGTCCATCGTGAATAATCCTATTATCAAAATATACCATTGCTTCTTCTGGTAGGAGCTGTGCCTGATACAAAAGCCAAATCAATACGATTGTGAATAAACCAAAAATAACAAAAAAATTAATAGCTGTACTTATCCAATTGAACAAGATTGCTAAAACTACGGCCAAAACTGAAACTGCTAAATATTTCATATAAAAGTTCCACTAAATTATCAATCGCCTTTTCGTAACGCATAGCGTTCGAGAAGGCGGAGCCGCCAAAGCGGCGTCCTCGTAGAGGACTATAAAAAAATAACTTTAACAGTAAAAAACGTTTAAAAACAATAACTTAATAGGTTTTTAAAAATATTAAAAGACGTATATAGGTCTTTTTTAACAGCTTTTCTATATTTTAAGACAAATAAAAGACATATATAAGACATCTTTATTCGCTAAAAATAGTTCCTATATCATAGGATGATATACCAAGTTTTCTTGGTAGAATAACTTCTTTGCTTGGTTCTCCATTTAAATCATTAATCACTTTTTTAACCTCATCAATGATATGAGCGTATGATCCTATATTGGAATTTACTAATGACCTTCCTATTTCAGACCAAGCACTCAAATTTCTCTTAACTCCATAAACGTCAAATGGATTAATAATACCCTTTGTAAGACTGTTAACCTTATCAAATATATCAGCACTAACCACAATATGATAAATTGAGTTCGGCTCACGCTTTTCCTGTTCTTTGCACATTCTCACAGCCGCTTGATAATCTGAAAAAGGGACAATGATATTCGTCTTTTCTTTATATTCGAAAACTAAATTTCCAGAATACCACTTGTCCTTGTGAGGATAGGAAATCCCCCTAGATTCAAATATTCTGTTTTTATCTTCAATGCTTACAAAAAAATCAATTGAAGGAGTTCGGGCTACAAGTTCTGATAGTAAAATTGAACGGGTTAATCCTGTAAGAGAACTTGTTTCTCTTGGCTTAATACCAGCCTTAGAGAACCCAGCGCGGGTAGGCGTATAGATAGGAACTGGTTTTCCAGGCCCTTCTCTTCGTATGGAGCCACTCTTTTGTAAGTAGCCAGAATCGGTTAGCCTTCCTAGGATTCTGTTAACTTGCCTATTGTCTTTGAGGCCATATCGACCCATTATATGCTTGCTAGTAACACACCCAGTTAGAGTAGAAAACTCAATAATGTGATTATTATTGATCAAAGCTATCCCCTCCTGATTCTAGGAGAAAACCCAACTTGGGTTAACAGAAACCAAATGCTAACTGCAAAAAATAAGAATTTTGCCATTGAACGATACATTGGGTTTGTTTGATATAGGTCTAGTATGTCGAACCCTATCCACAAGATTAAGCCTATTTTAAAAAGTAAAAATGCAAATCCAATAAAGGCGTTTGTTCCATAAAATAATTTGCTAATCATTTCCTTTCCTCGGCTAATTTTCTTTTAAGCTCATCAATAAGTAGCTTGTAAGGTATGGTTCTCTTTGTGAATTTACCGACAAATTTATCTGGAATAAAGTTAGTTTTGTGATATACCCGTTTCGGGGTTTCTGTATGAATCCCATTAAATATTAGTGAAATGGATTCAAAAGACTGTAACGTGCCAAACTCTGTTGGTTGCACGTTGTAGTCATGTCTTTCTTGGTAAGAGACGTTACTCGAAACACTACCACTAGAGCCAGAAACATCTCTGGAAAGAGGGTTGTAACCACTATCTTTTAAGTTTTCACTAAAGGACTGGGATTTGACTTGCTGAAGTGATTTACCACATAGTTCAGCAGCTGCTTTTCTATCATTTTCTGGCTCTACCGCTAGGAAGATTTTAGACCTCAATGAACCGAGTATTACCTGTGCCTTCTCTCGTCCGGTCTTTGATACTAGGGTGGTTATTGATTGAGTTAAAACCATACTGACGCACTTACTTTGGCGTGACTCAGCATAGAACTTGTCGTCGCCTTCGTTGGTGTTTTTTCCGGAAGTCGTGACGAAGTTTTGGTACTCGTCACAAATAAAGAAGGCCATTCTATCTTTGTTTAGCTGTGCATTATTTGCTTCTCTGGATACCCTACCAAGTAGTGTTCTTTGAAACTCGAGCTTGAGCATCACGCCGATAGCTGTACCTATGCTTCCATACTGTGAGGGTGGTGCATTCAAAGCAATAATCTTCCCTGAATCGATAATGCTTTCAAAATTGACCAGCTTTATTTTGTCTTGAGGTGGGCAGAAAGTCTTGGCTACAGAAGGCTTCGAAAATAGGTCTGTGATCGAAGTTACTGCGCTAACATATGTGGCCTTGTTTTTAGGGTTTTCGGATGCTAATTCCTTTTCAAAAAACATCCGGTGATATGAATAGTCAGATTCCTCATCTTCGCTAAGTTCGGCCTTTGACCTCCTATGAGAATAAGCCGCATCGTATCGGGAAAGCGTCTCTAATACTGGATTCTCATCTTCATTATCGTCACCACCGGACATGTCTGCGACCATATCGTTCAGGTCTTTTACTGTGACATACCCGTATGCAATGCGATGAATGCCAAGGCCATGTTTGATTATCTTGAACATGCCGTCTTTGACCCATTGATCTCCGCTGCCTCCACTTCCTCCAACCATATTTTCATACAAAGCAACTAGTCGGCCAGCTAATACTTCCACCATGATTTCAGGGGCGTGAATTGGGTTCCAGGTGTGTTCTCCTCCAATCTCTATTCTTATAATGTCCTTTTCACGGTTTACTGTTTTGGCGAAGGCTTCAACGGTTTTAAAAAAGTCACCTTTTTCGTCGAGTACCAAACCACATGGCTTAAGCTGCGCATCGTTTGGATGATAATTCAGAACTTGCTCAACAAATGGATATGCGCAGCTGGCCGTTTTGCCTGATCCAATACTTCCACACACAAAAATATTGCCGAATAAGCCATCAAGGGGAATTGTTGTCCACTCTGGGTTTGGTATGTAGCTTGCGTTATCTCCGTGGTATTCACCAATTACAAAAGACAGTCTTTCCGTTTTTGGCCAAGGTGGGAGTTTGTATAGAAACAGTCGTTGCTTTCGATCCTCTGCAATTTCCTCTTCTGTCGGAGCATTATGATGAATCCAGGAGGTTATAATCCGACCAATTACAAATAGAGTGAAGGCTCCAAATACGGCAGATATTAAGTGGAGGTTAACTATAAACCCGCCACCAAAACCATCCATAACTGTTGAGAGATGTGCTGGTGCAATCAGTAGATGACCTTTGTAAAACCAGCCGAATACCCATCCGATTATGGCTCCACCCGCGAGACACTGGGTTTCAAACCGGCCTAGCTGCTCATCGATGTTTTTCCATAATGTAGAGCGACTCGTATCGAGCGTGTTATTACGCATTTAAACCATACCCCTCTTGTGTCTCTTCTGATGTGTGGCCCATATGTAATGCAATCTCACTGCGACTTTTTCCCTGCTCTCTCATTTCATCGGCTGAGTTATGTCGCAATGTGTAGAAGCTGAAATTTTGTTCATTTTCTGGATCTAGTCGGTCGGTTGTTCGCTCCAGTCTCATTCTCAAAGCATCTTCGCTGGAATTAGGCTTAAAGTGCCCGTCATGCCGTTTCGCTAGCTCAGCTAGCTCTTCAGACTTGACGATAAGTAGTCGATCTTGGCCATGATCGTTCTGATAGCGGCTGGGTGCGTCCTCGAGGCCCTTGGATTTTTTTGCTCCTTGTATATTGATTGCTACTTCGCTGGTCGCCTCATTCGTTACCCGCATATGAATGCCTTTTTGCAGCTCTGCAGGGCGCAAGCCGGAATTCCTAGACACGACTAAGCTGTCATGAAGCTCTTGATCTCCACGCTTGTTGCAATCTTTGAGTAGTTGGTTGTAAAACTCTCCTGAGAACTGGCTTTTCCTCTTCGAATGACTCTGTGTCGGCGCTTGGCTGCGGTTCGATTGGTAGTCGATGCCTTGGAGGTTTTTGCGAGTAGCCGCTAAGGTCTTGCCTTGCTCTGGCTCTCCATTGTCGAAGTGCTGCTTTTCTGCCGAGCGAAGCATACGGCGAGCTACAGCGTGTTCTTTCCACCAAGTTTGACGGCTGGTTTGGTCGGCACGTTTTTGGAGGTATTCGGGCATTTGTAGTGGGTGGATGTTCTCAAGTCTGCGCGCGATCTTTGAGTACTCTTTTTGTGTGGATGGAGATAGCTCATTCTTCAGTGGCTGCTGGTTCTTGTCTGCACGGTATTGCATGTGGACGTTATTTACACCATCACTATTCCAGTGCCTCTTCAGGGTGTCATTAAGCCGAGCCTGCTCCGCAGCTAGTCGTTGTTCAAGCTTTTTACGTTGTTCTTGGGCTAGCTTTTGGCTCTGTTCGCGTGATTTATCACGCTGCTTTTCTCGGTCATCCTGCATTTCTTTCAGCGCATTAACCTTTTCACTGAGCTTGGGTTGCTGTTTTTTTTCACTTCCCGGCGAGATTGAAAGAGATGGCGACATATCCCCTTCTTTTCTCATGGGTGAGCCAGCCATGACTGCTTTAAGTCCGTCGCGCTGTGCGAGATCGCTCCAGAACTGCCAATTCTTAGTTGGAGTGAGAGTAGGGCCACGCTCACCGCTATCAACATGGCCAGACATTAAATAGGTGCCGTCTTGAGTTTTGCTCAGCCCCTTCGTACCCTCGCGCAAACCCTTTTCTAGGGCGTTCACTACGGGTTGAAAGTCCTTCTGCTTTAACGCTGATGGATTAATCGCCTGTAGTCCTCTTTCGATCGTAGTACCGTTTTTTGCAAAAGCAGTCTTTATGGCTTTTGCAGGCTCTATATCTGAAGTTTGGGCGTATGTGGAGGAAAGAGCGGTATTTGCTGCGTGACGATCAATAGCGAACCTCCCTCCTCCCAAGCTCTCGACAAAAGTGTTGGATTTGCTGAGCTTGCCTAGATATTCACTATTTTTGGACGCTTGACCGGACTGATCCTTCATCGGGTCATATATCATGGTTTGCCCAGGTTCCGAGCCTACTATTCTAGCCAGTCGCTGGTCGAGCTTTGCTGATATTGAACGTTCGCGTGGCTTGGTTTGATTGGGCGAGGCATTTGCCTTTACAAGCCCCGCTTCCAGTTTGTACCTGCCATCAGGTGTTTGAGAAAGGCCTTGTTCGCCTTTTTCTAGGGCAGACTCGAGCCGATTGACGAGCGTGTTGTGGAAGCGGGACTGGCCTTTCTGGCTGAGTGCTTTGGCCGGATCGATAACCAGTGAACCGTCGGATTGTTTTTCGCCCTTAAAGCGAAATTCCTTCTTGGTTTGTTCGCTAAGGGGTGATGAGTTGCTTGAGCCTCGATTTTTTTGGATGGCCTCAATAGCCGCTAAGCGGTCAATTTGGTATCGCCCGTCATCGGTTTTTTGAATATGTGCACCGCCGTTTGCTCGGATCAACTTATCCAGAAATTGGCGGTTTTGTGCTCCCCGGCCGGTTCTATCTTGCGCGGGGTTATAGGTTTGAAATTCCCCGCTTCCCTGGGTAAGGATACGCGCCAGCCTTTTGTCTGGAGCAATGGTGGGTGAGCGAGTTTGTTCTTTTTGTTGCTCGCGACCCTTAGCTGGAGCTTTTGCTCTAGCCTTTGCTTTTGACCGAGAGTATTCGCGTTCGCGCTCCATTAATCGAAGCCTTTGATTTTAGCCGCCCGAGAGCTTCGTGAGCCGATTGATCGCAGGGTGAATAGCCTAGTTATCCAAGTCCATAGTGACGCGACGGTACAGAGCGCTCCAACCAGGAGAAAGCCTGCGAAAATAGGGCTGAACTCATAAAGAGCATAAAACGAGAGAAATTGCTTATTGCCAAATTTGAACGCTAGCCACAATGCCAGTTGTGTTATGAGGATAAGCTCTACATATTTAGCAGCTAGCATTCTAAACATCGGGGATCTCCTTTCCTTTAAAGCCTTCCAGCTTGTTTAAGATAGTCACGACACCCAACTTCATTGACTTTTATGCTGTATGACTTGAGGATCGATCTAGCCCTGATAACTGGCTCATCTCGATTCCTGTAGCCTGGCAGCCACCCCGTTGATAGCTGGGACTTGGTATAAAAAGCTGAAGAATCCATGCCGGAGCAGGCAGCGCCCAAGCTAAAATTAGCTAGTCCGATCTCTAGGTTATCGCCAGTAACTTTCCCGCCTGTGGCCCTGAATAGGTCTAGTGGAATTAGGTAGGTTTTATATTTTCCTCTTTCCACATCTTGAGGCCGCGAGTTGTCCTTTACAGGTTTTGCAGACGTGTATTTCCTGATTTCAGCTGCAAGCTCTTTGTCTATTTCGTTTAGGGTTAACAACGACATTACCCCGGCAAGGTCGATGGGGCGAGAAATGACATTTCGCGCTATGAAGCGCGCTTTGATCTCGTCTTTATCCTGAATAGCTGAGATTAGACGGTTATAAACCTCATTGAAGTTCATCGCTATTTTGAATGGTAGATCACCCAGCTCCGTTGGATATGAGGCGCAATCCTCTGTCACGATATGCACGTTTTTCTGCCCTATTTTTTGTATATAGGTCGAAGAAAACTCTAAGTAAGTGCCTATTTTTACCTTGATAGGGTCTATGTCTTCGCCCGATTCTATTGAATCTAGGACAGCCGCTAGGTTGTTGATCCTAGGATCGTTTACGTAACAACCTTCTCCATCTGTAGGCATTACGCTAGGAGTTTTGACCTCCTCAGCTTTCTTTTCCTGTGGCGCGATCACCGTAAAGTCGAGATCGTCTCCTGGTGCCGCCAACGCTAGGGGAACAGACACACAAAATAATGTTAGTAGCAGTTTTCTCATTACTTATTTCCTCTTTTCCACGCAACTTGCAAAGTCAATTTGAATTGGTACGTTCGACGCCAGCGGTATTTTTACTAGGTTGGCATGCCCCTCTATTGGCAGGACTTTGTAGCCTTGAAGATCCGCCATAAGGTCGATTGCTGCTTGATATGGCCGTTTGTTCACTACAGCGCTTATGACTTCGTATTGGCTTGGCAGCTTGTACGGCCCACAGTCAGGCAGCACGTGGCCACCCATGCTCTTAAACAATTTGGCAAAGTTGTAGTCCTGTAGCGTGCCGGTGTAGGCCCAGTCGCGTGCGCTTGCGTCCTGTATTTGGGTCGGTGTCGGAGTTAGGCCGCTGGTCTTCTTAAAAAGGCGCATCAGAAGCTGTTGAGCCTCAAGGCCGCCGGCTTCTGCAGGAGGAGGAAGCCGCCATAGCTTTAGGTATGACCCTAGAGTTTTAGGTTTGACTTCTGTGTGCTCATACAACCATGAGACTTGCTGGGTGTTTTGAGCTTGCGCCGCTTGCGAGTAGAGAAAATAGAGATCACCAAAGGGAACAACTAGGCGGGATGCATTTACAGGGTAGTACTGGCCATCGTCAGATTTGTAGATGGCAGTTTTAGAGCAATCGCTTGCGCTGAGTAAGCGCACATGTTGAGCCAATTTTTCTTGATTGGCTTTTGATGTTTTAAACCAAGTTTTTAGCGTGATTGTTGCTGGCGCCGGCTTGTTATCAGATTCGACGAGAGCAAGAAATTCAGAAGGTGAGAGTCCCTGCAGGTCGTTTTGGTAAAGGCATTCAGCTGCCCATAAAGGCCAGGGGATGATCAGTAGAAGTAATGCTCCAAGCGTTTTCATACAAACAATCTCGTTATTTCGTATTTCAATTATTGCAAAAAAGATATACACTTTCAACTAAATCGAATCACAAAATATATAAAAGTGTTGAAGGTTTTTTGAATGGCAATTACGGAATCAGAGTTATGTGATTGGGTGAAAACGGGGGCGGCAAAAGAATTTGTCGTCGTTTTTGATGTGGATGCAGTAGCGCGAGTATTTACCGTGATAAACGGTGAGCGAGTGCCTGTTGGATCTGCTCGGCACCCTTGTCGCCTATTTAAAACAAGCGTTGCCTTAGTGAGGTTTATGCAAAAAGTTGGAGTAAAAAAATTTACGACGGAGATTGCTAATGATTAACAGGATGCAGTGGCAATGGGCGTTGCTCGGTATTAGCGCTGTTTACCTGGTGGCTGAGTTTGCTTTCAATGTGCGTTTAGTCGATAACGCGACCACCACTAACGAGCAGGTTATTCTGAGCTTGGAGTTTTGGGGGCGTGCGATCGCGGCTACAGGTTGTGTTGTGATACTGCTTCGATTCCTGTCATTTGATTTTATAAAAGCGAAGTTGCCACTGTGTGGAGCCTTGCTTTTGGCTGCTTGGGTCGCAGTGTTTTTCGCTCAAAAGCTGCTGATTGACTGGTATGTCAATTCATCGTCTGACATCCAAAAAGTAGACGCATGGCACATCACACTGTTTAAAAGAGGGCTTGATAACGGCGCTATTCAGCTTGAGGGGCTAGACACCTCTTCAGGGGTTCAAGCCAGAGATAAGACGCTCCTTTCACTTCTTGGCTTGATTGGCTTTTCACGTCCAGAATACGTTCAACTGCTTAAGACACGCTCTGAGGAAATCGCTGTATCAATTGCTGATAACCAGGCCGTTGACGATGCGGCTCCACTTTATGATGGATTTCTACGAATTAGGGAGGAGCTTGAGGGCAAATACCAAGAAGGACTGAAAGTCCAAAAATTAGCTCGTGATTACCCGCCTGTTTTGCAACGGGAGCTGCAGCAGTTTTTCACTGAGCGACGACGCTGTAACTCTGAAGCTAAGCCTTATGTGGAGCGGTGTTTTGACGGTATGGATGCCGAATATGAAAAGCGAATCAATCAAGCAGTGGGTACATTTATTGAGTGGAAGGAGTTTTGTACCCCCTCGTCGGCCTCAACGACTTATCAAATGCGTGCCGGTCAGCTTCAGGCCGTACAGAGTGATCATTTAGATTGTGACAGCATCTCTGCAGAGAGAATTGAAAAGGTGCTTCTGCAGGCACTTGGTATCAAATATCGCTTTGATAGTTGGAGTCAGTTTTCACGATTGCCTCAAGTGCAAGGTGTTATGCAGGAAAAGCTTGAGGTAAGTGCTTCCGTTGATCTGGATATGACGAAAGCAAGCTTTTTAAATGAGGTTGTTACTCCTAAGTACAGAAAGCGTGTTCTCGAGGAGCGCGATCGTTGGCTGTCCCTAGATATTGACGAAGAGCAAGGACGACAGGCTGTCAGAGCGGTGGTAGTTCACCCTATAGCCTTAGCATTTAGCTTGTTTTTTGGGCTTCTTAATGCTGTGGGGCTTATTTCTGGTATTGGTCGATTGGCGTTTAATCCCGCCTTTGGTCACTCCCTAACTGCCGCCTTTACGGGGGGAATTCTCGTTGTTCCCTTTGTATATAGCGGTGAAGATTATGGCTTCAATCAGTACCTAGAAGCTGTAAATATTGAAGAGTTTGGCTATGTCGTTCGATGGGTTATGACGGTAGAGCCGTGGATTTACAGGCTTTTTGGAGGTCTTATATGAAGTGGTTAAGTGTGATTTGTATTTTTGTTTTAGGGCAGCAAGCTGTAGCTCAGGATGACTTCTGGGGTAGCGATGACGACAAGTCAGTGACCAAAGGTGCTCCTGCTATTGCGAGTTCTGAGGTTTCTAAACCCAAGGCCGTGAGCCTCCCTGCCCCAGGAACAGATACATATTGTATGCCTGCAGTGGCGGATCCTCAGAAGATGATCGATGCGATGAAAAGCATGTTCCCGCAAGGGAAATTACCCAATCCATCTGAATGGCAGGCCTTCGCTGATAGGGTTGGTGGAGCTCACCAGCAAGCTGCACCCTCAGTGGATCATTGCCAACCTGGCGATTGGATAAGCGTTGGCGATAAGTTTACAGCTTTAGAGTTCTGCGATTTTGATTCAACCCCCGCGAGTGCTGCAGCGTTTGGAGTGTGCCGGTACCGAGGTCAGGCCAGAGATGTGAGGAGCCAATAGCATGGATAACCAAGTAGTAAGTATTAATGGCAGCTGTCGAAAAGTCTCACACTCTAAGCAAGAGATACCTCTTGTGTACATGAATGAAGTCGAATCATTGAAGTTAACGCAATGGTACGACTCATGTTCGTCTTTGGATATGGCGTGTGAAAAGGCTCTCAGCGGTGGAGCCTTTGATGGCGTTATTGTTGTCTGCATTACTTCCAATAATCAGCTGATGTTTATGCCAGCCAGGTAGATCAATCTATGTCTAGACGCCCTACTGATGTCGAGTATAAGGCTTATGATGGGATGCATTGCCGTGTTACTTGGAGGTCATTACCTCATGATTGGCGGTGTCCTGTCTGCGATCGTACGAAAAGAGAGATTTTGATTTGGGGCGAGCGTAGAGGCTCAAATGCCCGAGTATATGGAAAAGTTGGGTTCAAGGCGGGTATCCATAAGCATCATGATCATGGTGCAGATTTTGGTGCAGGACGCTTTCCTGATACGCATGTTTGTGGCGCTTGTAATAGGCTCGACGCAACACTAAAGAAGAAGGTTGAGGCCGTAGATAACTTTTCATTTTCTCCGGAAGAGCTGAAGCAGTGCCTGAGATCTGTACGCCCAAATGAAGGCATCAAGTCAACAGATATAGATTTTGATCGAGCCCTAGAAATTTACACCATTCTGAAGCTGTTACCTAAAGATTGAGGAGTATAAAAAATGCCAGAAAACGACATATCCCCTGATCTATCTAGATTTTCTACCATCGCCCAAACTGTGCATAGAAGGTTATCTGAAAGGCGTGATAAGGCTAATGACGCTAATAACACCGAGTTGGCTGCCCGTATTGACCGCGAAATATGTGGGCTTCAGTATGGAGAAACAATTATCAAAATGTTGCAGCAAGAAGACAAAAAATTGTATTCGAATGAAGATATCTTAGGGGCAATTGGTATGAGTAGCGTGTGTCGCTAAAGTTCATGCCGTAGCCGAAATATAATACCCCTCAGTCCAGGCTGGGGGAAACTAAATGAGCAATAAGGCATATGGTTCATGTTGTGTTGGTGGATGCAGAAGAAGATTCCGGCTTTGATAGCGAGTTTGAAACCGCAATTGAGCGTCATGATACAAATTGGGAGAAGTCAGAGCGTACATTTGAGCTCGAAAGCGTATCCCTTTCTCTAGTTCGCTGGAAGTTCGAAACTGATATTAGTTGCTACGATGAAAACTATGCTAATGGTGGATACGGCCCATCTATGAGTGACTATGGAACTGAATTTTCAGAGACAGTTGAGTTACGACTAAAAGGGTGTTTTAAGCCATTAAATATCGATGTTTCTGAGCCCAGGAACAAACAGTTTATTGAAGAGCTTTTTGGTATCGAAGATTCGCGAGATATTGTTTTTCCCATACTGATTTATCAGCAAATATCTGACTACAGGATTAAAAGAAATATTAGAAACATAATTCGTAAACATACATAATTTAGCGAGGTTGTTTTGACTAATACTAAAGATAAATACTACCCTAGGTTTTTAGTTACTCAGGAAATATTCGACGCAGCTTCTCCCGAAGAGCGAGCCAAATACAATTATGTGGTGGATGAGCGATTACTAGAAATGCCGGAGCATATTCCCCCTTCTCCAGTGGAAACGACGCATGTGCAAGATCCAAATAGATGATAACGGTGAGCCTTTTGTAGTACTTCCAGAAGCTATTTGGAAAGAGCTGGAATCTGATGATTGGCGAGTTGGTGATGAGCTTGGATATGAGCCTGATAAAGGGAAGATTCGCGTAGTCAACTTGTCGCGGCAGCAACGACTCAATGTACATGTTTGATCGTGAGCTTTAAAAAATGATCAAGCTAAGTAATTGATATGGCGAAACTGCTTAATTTTTTTCAACCAATCCTTAGGCAGTGGGGATGCAGCTAAAGCCATGCAGTAGCTACTAATTTCTTCATCTTTAATCTGTAACCGTTTAAAGGCTGTTCTAAGCTGCCCGTCATCGATACGACATGCTTTCACGCCTGTCATGGCGCGGTACAACAGGCCTTCCTTCGTACTTCCCCCCCAGAGTAACTTGCTAGAAACGTGAGTGATGTATGTGATTGAATTTCCCGTTTTAAATTCTCGCGTAGGGCCGTCGCTCCAAAAACAGCTTTGGACTTGCATTTGAGTAAAAAAGCCAACCCGGTTGGTAGCCTCTATAGCGGTGCCAACAAGTATATATCCATAATGGTTGGCCCAGGCTTTTGCTAAAGAATCTGCACCAGGGCTATAGCTAATAGTGTTATCTCCGATTTTTAACTCCTTGGGTTTGAAGTAAAAGCCTCTAACAACACTTCGTACTATGAGTCCTTCGCTTACTAACTGGGATATAATTCGTTGGACTGATGACCTGGATCCGATATGGTGGAATGCTTGAATATGAAAGACTTTACCATCGGGAATTTGCTTTAAGTAGCGCAGTACCTGCTCTTTCACTTATTCAACCCAGTTGTTTTTCTATAGATCAATTCCTCTGGAAGGTAATCTTGTAGTACTTCGTGAGGCAATGGCTCTTCTAAAATGCTTTCAATGTAACTTTTTTCTAGGTCTTTGATTGGTATACATTGAGATGGTTCATTGGATCCATCGTCGTACTCGCATACATGCAAGTATTTTCTAATTTCACTAAAGGGCTGATTATCGTACTGCGATAGGTCTTCTGCCGGTGTTTTGTTTGATGACCTTCTTAAATAATCAAGACCACCGTCAATAACATATTTTTCGCCGTTTGCATCTACGTAGGCAACATAGTGATGAGTGTGCCAACTGGTAAGAACCGTGCCATCAGGTGTGCGGATTTGGTTTAAAATGATTCTAGGCTTGTGCGTAGACACCTAATCGCGCTCCTCGTCAAAGGGTTCTCTATGACGTTGAAAGCTCATATCAGGCCTAGTGAGGTAAGCGACAGTTTTGCCCTTCCTTGTAATTTCTACCAGGTCAAGCGGCCCTTTGTTTAGAGTTTTGATAAGTGATGTAAACTCACGTTTAACCTTAGACATAGGTAGCTTGATAACAAACATTTAAAGGGTTTCTCGGAATTTCAATAAATATGCTTATCATGCTTGATGTTGAAAACTACGTTCAAGTGTAGGTTTTATCTGCAACACTTCTGGGCCATATCTCAGCCAAGCTTCAAGCACTGGTACTTCTCGGAAGATTGGAGGAAGGTGATTGTGCAAGAAAATCACTAGTTTTCGTAAGGTGACGCTTTTGGGAGGCTTATCGTGTTTAAGCCAGTCCATTACTGCCGGTCTTGAGAAGTTGGTTACTTCGGCTGCCCACGAAATTCTGCCGTTATTAAGTGGAGGTGCATCGAGGTCGCTCAAATCTAGCAGCCAGTTTAGCCGCTCAGAAAAGCCTGCATGAATTTCTGAGAGTTTAGCTTTTTCAACTGCGCCGAAATTTGGATATTTGCTATTGCTTGCTGTCATGAGTCGTTCAAGGCCTTGTTTAAGGTCATCCGGGTTACACCAAAGTGCCTGGCTACTTCGGTTTTGGTGATCATAGGGTCAGATAGCATTGCCCTGGCTTTTTTAACTTGGTCTTTACTGAGAGCTCTGGGCCGGCCGCCCTTGCGTCCTCGGGCGCGTGCCGCAGCCAACCCCGCACGTGTTCGCTCCTGGATCAGCGATCGCTCGAAATCCGCTAGAGCAGCGAATATGTGGAATATCAGCTTTCCACCTGCGTTTGTAGTGTCGATAGCTTCCGTTAGCGATCGGAAGCCGATACCTCTCTCCTCGAGGCCGCTGATAATTTCCACCAGGTTAGGCAAACTTCTCCCCAGCCTATCCAGCTTCCACACAATTAAAGTGTCCCCTTCCCTTGCGGCGTCAAGGCACTTATTGAGCTCAGGCCTCTCCCTTAAGGCTCCAGAAGCAGATTCCTGGTACACACGCTCGGCTCCAGCTGCCTTTAGGGCATCCAGCTGGAGGGATGTGTCTTGGTCATGGGTTGATACGCGAGCATAGCCGATAATCAAGCGGGTTCCTCATGCATTAGTGGCAGTATGCTGACTAGCTGCCGGTTTATGTGAGTGACGTTATGTGGCCGCACAATATACTCGCCCTCTTGACTGAACCTTTCGTTCAAATTTCTCGACTCTTCCGTTGGAATGCACTGTATGTGATAGTTGTTCCAGCCTAAAAAAACAGCCTCTGTATAACTGCCGCCATCGAATGTATGGGTGATGATGTCTCCAACTTGTGCATGTTGGAAGATAATCGATGCATTGCCCATTTTGTTTCTCCTCATTGTATAATAAAGGTACGTTAAGTGTGCATAGATTTTTATACGAGTTTCTATACGCATTTCTTGGGCAAATTAGCATGATTTTCTAACGTATGTCGGATGTATAGAAAACGGTGGTTTTATATCTATTGTTTGCGGATGCTAACCATTTTGCTGACATCAACAAAATGGTTTCTCAAGAGGAGGGGGACAAATTGTCCCCCTCCTCCAAATATGGCGAATATGCCACATTAGGCTTACTGGCAGAGTTACTGTCAGTTTTAAAATCCTCGAATTCGAGGGTTTTGGGTGAAAACAGTATGTTGGAAATCCCGACATACTGAGCTGCGTTTTAAACCCGTCGAATTCGATGGGTTTAGAATTTTTGGCGTTTTGTCGCCTTATTGATTATGTGAGTGAGTTAAGGTTGGTGATAATGGGCAAATTTAGAATAACTATGGAGTGTATGGATGTTTCCTGACATTAGACCGCCATTTAGCCATGTCGAGCGATTACTAGCGGATTTTGCAAAGAAAGATAAGCCGACTATTGCCGATTTTGCAGCTGTTGGAACGCTTGGTGTGATGTATGACAAGCTTGATCAGTATCGCATGGAAGCTATGCAAATGAGTACAGAGCAACTTAAGACAGAGAAACATAAGTCTTCGCGATTAGCCGAACACATGCGAAAGTCCGGTGATCCCCGGCCCTCCTCTCGTTGTGACTGTCATGCGATTGTTTCGGGCGGGATGAGGCAGGCTATTGAAATTCGTGCTGTTATGGCGTGGTTGAAGGTGCGCATCGATGATCCTGTTAATGGGTGTTGGTTGCCCAGAGATTGGGATGATCGAGCTCACATGCCAAATCATCTGCGTAGTGCTGTGCCCCACAGAAGGATTCATCATAGGCAGTATTATCTATGGCTTGCAAGTCGCATAAACGTAAGGATTATAAAGAATTCAGATCAATTGATTAACGCACTTCGGATGGCTCGTAGACTACTACAAAGCGGTGCCGTGCCTCCGAGTGTTATGCCGCGAACAGGAAGGTAAACGATGTTATACACCCTAATCAGCGATTATGATAATTATCTTGATTTTCACTTTGATGATGAGCAAATCTTAAGAATTATTGGGGAGCTCAGTGATGATACTGTAGATAAGCGCATTGATCTGAATAGTATTCCTCGAAGCTACAAAGGCATAATTGATGAGCCTTTAAAATTTAGTTTTCCCATTGTAGAAAAATGCGATGAAAAGAAGGAGTTACCTGATTTGGCAGTAGACAAAGGGCGCCTATTCTTGAGTGTTAAAGCCTATGAATCGCTAAAGCCGTTGATTGAAAATGATGGAGAATTTTTGCCTGTCAAATATGAGAATGGCAGTGGTTATTTCTACATTCCTTTACGTGTTGCTGAAGTTGATCCTGCGACAACCCACCGAGACCAATGGGAGGAAATTGTAAGTCTTGGGTTTGATGAAGAGCACGTAAAAGACTGGTCTCTTTTTCGTACTGAATATAATGCTTGCATGAGTTTGTACTGCCAGGAAAAAATCAAAAAAGCTATCGAAGAGGATCAACTCACAGGGCTATATATTACCAACGATTTGGCCAATATTTTCCCTGAAGACAGGAGTACTGTGGCACGTATTAACTGATACTAACCTAACTATTATTATTAAAACGTTCGCAAGTCATTGATATTTCTAGTCATCTTTACATTCCAATTAACCTTGGAAGCACGAAAATAATTGGTATACAAGGCAAGCTGCTAAATGCTACACACAGTTTTATCAGATTCCAGTCAGTACCTTGGAGCCGTGATTGATAGTGATTACGTAGCTTCGATTGTTGGAAGCCTTAGAGGCTCTAGGATTGATGATCGCATTGATGTTAACCATCAGCCTCGAGCCTGGGGAGGGGTTTTTCCTGACCCTATCCCTGTTACCTTCCCAGTGCTTAGCAGTGATGATAAAAGCAAAACCATACCGGATATAGCAGAATTTCAGGGGCGTTTGTTTTTAAATGAAAAAGCTTATCAAGGTCTTAAACCGGTCATTGAAAGTGATGGTGAGTTTATCCCTGCAACAGTTGATGGAGAAAACGGCTATATCTTCACTCCCTTACGTAAAGCAGAAGATGTAGACGGCTTGGATGGCTCTTTGAGCAAAAAAAATGAGTGGGAAGATGTTGAGCACTTGGCATTTTTAGAAGACCAGGTGCGAGGCTTTAACCTATTTCGTGCTGAATATACAGCATGTATGAGGCTGTACTGCCAAGAATCGTTTAAAGGCGCTGTGCAAAACGCAAATCTTACAGGGTTATATTTTAGCCCGGATTTAGCCAATATTTTTCCTGAAGAAAGAGCCTCTGTGACACGTATTAACTGACATCAAAACGAACGGATGAAGCATGAACAGTAAACTGAAATACATCTCCATTGAAGGCAAAATAACTTCTCGCGGTGAGTACATTACCGAGTCTATGGAGTACCGTCCTTATGAAGCGGTAACCATTATCGATAATGATGGTGATGAAGTTCATTTCAGTATGCTGTCGATTTCCAAAAGGATGGATGACTTGATTACACCAGGCGAAAAGTGCCGCATGTACATTCTGCGGTTTAAACACAAAAACAAGCTCTACGGCGTTTTGTTCGCAGCTGAAATCTCCGATCGCAAGCATTTTTATCCTGAGACCGCTATCCCCGCCTTAAAGGCTCTAGCGCTTAAATCGCGTAAGCGCTACCCTTTTATCAGCGATTCATCCGCAGCGGCTGGGTCTGTTTTGTTTTTGGGTGGGATCTTAGGCACGGCCTTGTCTTTTGGCCTGGATATTAAGTGGATACCGTCGTTTATTACAGGGCTTGTTGTTGTCGGTATCTGGATGTATATGCCTATGATTCTTTCTTCAAAAAACGCAGGCCTAAAAGAGATGAGACAGCTTTTGAAGGCCGATGGTTTTGACCTTTCGATTAAGGCAAGCTCAAGCAAATATTAGTAAGTAAATGAGTAAATACTCAAATGAGTCTGCCATTCAAGAATCGATAGTCGAACTGGATCCGAGTGATCTAGCGGATGTGTTGTCGATTTGCCTGTGGGATCTTTCCTTTCCCCCCTCACAAAAAGAAGCGTTTCAAATGCTGAGTTTTATTAAAGGTCGCGACGATGTTGAGTTTTGCGGTGAAGCAATTGAAGTTATGGAGGATTACATCCGTGCGTTCTAGTCTTCGTGCCAGATCGGTAGCATTATGATTGCTTCGGTAAGGCAAAAGCTGCGGCCAACAATTTATTATTGGGCGCCGGTGGGTTATCTAAAAGATCCAGAACATGCAAGCTATCTCTTTCGGTCAGCTCCAATCGCTCGTTCTCGTCGATAATCTTCCGTGCTGCTGACATCACATTGCGGATCACGAACTCAGTCAAGTTGGTATGCTGTAAAGCGGCTGCACGCATCAACAGCGCCTTTTCTTCTGAGGCAATACGTAGTGACATACGGTCGTTAGTTTTTACTGGAATCTTAGGCATGGTTAAGCCCTCTTAATACACTCAATTGGGTTTTGACACAGGAAAGTTGGCGGTTATCGCAGCTACCCGGTCATTACCCTTCATTCTGGAGAATTTTTCCAAGATGACGGCCAACCCTCTAGTTGCTGCGTATTGACCGGCTTTCCAGCTCTTTATCGATCGCAGATGCAAACTCGGTGACTTGTGAAAAAAGAGCATCTAGTTCACTGCCTTGTACATTGATAGGTTTTTTGTCCATGTCATGGCCACTTCGATGAACAATGTGATGTCGTTTTTGCAGGGCTTTTTCAAAGAAAGTTATATCGGGTAGAGTAATCCCAAGGCCTTGTTCGAACAAAGGCTTAACCCTTTTGGTTTGGTGCCACACGATGCTTTGCAGATATGCTTTTACGTGATCTTTTGGGCTTTTGTTTTCCTTTACTATATCTCCGAGCTTTATTTGTTTGTCTCGCAGGCCTTGGATTCTCACGATAATGTCATGTAGCGATTTAATATCGTTATCTACCCAGAAATATACCGTTTCCCATAAAAACGATTCCAGAGCCCCTACGGTCGCGCTATACAGTAAGGAGCGACACAATGTTTTAGCCTCTTCGGATCCCTGAAGTGCTAAAAGTTGTTGATACTGATTTATGCGTGCTTTTAAATTGGCGAGCGGCTGTGATCGTTCCGCCATTTGCTCTAAGTCGTATAGTGAGTCGTAGTAATCATCTGGTCGTTCGTTGTTTGCCGGAGCCCACTGATCACCATGCATTTCGTGCATCTCATCAATAATCTGCTCTATGACGCTATCAGGGACTAAGCCGGTGAATCGGTTTGGTATTTCGTTTGCGGGGTCATAAGGGCCGCCATGAATGAACAGATAACCTCCTTCTCTTCCGTTGTATGGAGTATCGCCGGCCGGGTCGCAGTAACGAGCCAAAAACCATTCCCGCACAGCTATCTCTTGATCATCTTTTGATGCTCGAGACAGCCAGTGGTCGCTTGGCTCAAATGGGCCTGTTAGGTCAAACCGGTTGTCGTGAGCTTCTTCCGGTAAGTTGCTGAGCTCAGAGTCTCCCAGGTAGTCATTCCAACCCATTAAATTAGCTCCTATTCGGCTTGAAAATATACTCGGATATCATGATATTCCCCATTGTTCACTTGCCTTATCACTGCTGCTAAATCGGCCAATATATCGGATCCATAGCCGAAAGAAGAAACGCCATATACAGCGTGGTCTTCACCCGTTGAACAGTACTTCGGGTTATCCAACGTATGGAATGTTCTGCAATTATAGGGACGGTATTGGTAAATTGAGCAGTTACCACTTTCGGCTAAGAATGGACAAGGGGAATGGCCACTCTTAGCAATGATATTGTTATAAATGGCTCGGCCAGTTTTACGATGTATGTACTCGGCTTCTAACCTCGAAACATTGACCGGAATTTCGCAGCAAGCACTACAGCCCCTTTCGCACACAGCGAATGTAGCGACAAAACGGTTGTACTCATCCATGAAATCATAAAGACGTGCAAGCAAATCAAGTGGAAAAGATTGCATATGCTCCAGCTGGGTAAGGACTTGCCTGAATTTCTGATTCAGCTCTTGCGGAACAGGAGGTAGAACGATTTCATCAGCTGTTTTGTAACGCTTTTCTTTTACCGGTGTTTTAGGTTTTATTGTCTGTTTTATTCTACTTAGAAAAGAAATTGGTATCCCCTCCCACTGTTCTTTGATCGGTTGTTTTACTCAAATACTTATATGAGTATTTGAGTTTATAGCATTACTTTAAGTGCTCTTAGCCGAGAAACACTTTGTGGCAACTGTTGTTTGAGTAGGCAATCTAGGTAAGCATCTGCCGTAAAAGGCGGGTTCTTTAAGCTTTGGCGGTGTGTTCTGGCTGCCTCGATCACGGTACCGATATGGAGATCCATTAAATCCATGATGAATTCGTCTGGGTGAATAGCCTTTAAATTGAATTTATCTAGTGCGCGGTCTGGGAAGTCCTTTAAATTAAACGTTACGATCGCTTCTGCGCGCGTATGTATTGCGGCGGCCACCACATGGCGGTCGTCTGGATCGGGAAGCTCAACGGCTTCTATAAGCGGCTCAAACCCGGAAACTAAACATCCCCTAACGTTGGCATTCATTAGGTCTTTCGTGCGAGTAAGCTGTTTCTGAGTTAAATCTGGCCGATTTGCTAGTAAGTTACGGATCCATTCATCATGGATCATATCCGACCACCTAGCTCTGAACATATCCGTCAAAGCTAGGTACATAAGAAAGCTCCGCAATGGGGCGGGATACATCACGCATGCATCATAGACAACTGTGAAATTGGAAGTCATTCGTATCCCATATTCATTGCTTGGTCGAGCTCAGAGAGCTCAGAGAGCGACGCTAGGCGCTTCTTATCGATGTCATGCTTGTAGTTCAGCACATCAGAAAAGGCGACTTTACGCCTGTTACCGACACGATGATAAGGAATTTTTTCATCATCCAGTAGCTTTATAAACGTGGGTCGAGATACGTTAAGTATGTCGGCACCCTCTTGAGTTGTAAGCTGAGCATGGACGGGTATAAGGTTAACCGTATTACCTTCTCCAAGTTGTGTTAATACTTCAACCAGGAGACGGAGAGCGCTAACAGGAATTTCGACTGCGTGCGCGATACCCTCTTTATCGGTGATGCTTACGGCTTGTGAGTCTGCTTTTGTCTCCAAGAAAGCAGACAACTCGCGGCTGGACAGTTTTGCCAGTGCTGCTTCTTCTGGTGTAGGTAGCTTTTCTTGTAGGAGGTTCATAGTTCAGTCTCTTTGGTAGATCTGTAGATGCTTTAATTATTCGAAATATTCGCAAGTTTGTCAAGTATTCGAAATATTCGCAAGAAATTAAACTTGCGATAACTCTATTTATGTGAGTAAATGAGTTATTGAGTAAATAAGTAAGAGGGCTTTTTATGAATGTAAAAAACATTGGTTTAGGCGTGATTTGTATTTTTGCTTGTGGGTTGGTAATGGTGCAAACGTCTGCGCTAGATAACAGGATTAATGAAAAAATAAGGAATGGCAGTGAATTAAGTGTGCTGGAGAAATTCTCTTGTACATGGATGCATTGCGAAGGGAGCTCAAAAACTCATTTGAGTAAATGAGTTTTTGAGTTAATTCTCCTCCATTGATAAATCGCAGTCATCGCACGATATATTTAAGCCTGACCTTCCCCAGACATTAGCCTTACACCCTTGGCAGGTGTACTTTGATTTTACCTTCTGAGCAGCTGTGTCTATTACTAGCGTTTCCGACTGAAGTAACTCGCTGACTGTGGAGGTTAGCGAGCTCACAGTAACTGAGTCGGTATCACCGAGTACTTCAGAATAATTTTCAAACACCTCATTCGGTGGAGTGACTCGGGCATAACGATCTACCCAAGGAAGGATGAAACTCTCTGACGACACAAGTGTTTTGCACTTATCAATGAACAGGCCGCCGGCAATAGGGTAGTCAGACATCCGTTCCCCGGTCTCTTTTCCTCCCGGTCGTCCAGTTGTGGAAGGCATAAGCCCCACGTCTTTCATTTTCTTTGCCCACTCTTTGTTATGGTAGCCTCTTCGCCCTGGTGTTCCGTGAACATGTTGCCAGCAATGAACCATTTCATGAACAAGTGTTTGAAACAGCTCAATAATGGCCGCTTGGCCAACATATGAAGGGTTGATGGCTATTTCGTGGCAGTTTTTACCTTCTTTGGATGCCCATCTATCCGGAGCAAAGTACCCCATTACTGATTTTTGCCTCTGGACAGTGAATATAACGGTAGGCAGGCCGCGATCGAACAAGGTTTCATTAAAGAAATCGAAGCTTTTTTGCAGTGATGAATATAGCTCAGAAGTTGGTGTCATATGACTCATAATTTTGGATCGTACGATCCAAAAAACTCCTATGTTGAATTAAGCGTTAAACCAATTTAACACTAGGTGCGGTTTGCGACACAAAAGACGGAAAACGCACGAAAGTTTATTTGTACCTTGCCGGAAACCGCGTTCGTGCGGCTTCCGGCATTATGAGTAAGCACGTAAATAAGTAAAGGTGCCAGCGCTCTCTCTGGCAGTCACACCACTAGGCAGGTGTCGCTCCCGCTATAGGCCTTGGCGAGCGGGAATGAGTAAATACATAAATAAGTATTTACTCATTATTCAGTTAAGGGCTTTCTAGGAAAGCCCAAGTTTATTTAACTTTTGAAGAAAGCTTCGATATCAGGCCTGCTGCTTCGCACTTCCTTGTTCATAGCAGAGTAGAGCGGCTGAAGTTGTAGATCTTCGGAATCCCAGGTTATAGCGACGAAAGACAGCATACTCGCTAAGAAGTCTGCGTCGTCTCCGGACATACTGCCAGATAGGGCTCCACCTTCTATAGACATCCTTTCGGAATCGTTTGATGCGCGGAAGTAGAAATAATCTTCAGCTTCTATGACCGAAAGGTTTCCCTGAGCAAACTTTCCAGTAATTTTGTTGTACTCAATTTTAAACTGATCAACGAGCTGGGTAGTTAGTTCTTTACTTAAAGTGCTGTATTTACTCATTTACTTATCCTCATGGTTTGTTTGGATTGCTGCTCTCAAGCAACAAAGCCATTATATCAATAATGAGTAAATGAGTAAATGAGTAAATGAGTAAATGAGTAAATGAGTAAATGA
>NZ_CP021746.1 GCF_002157225.2 Agarilytica rhodophyticola | reverse complement strand
GCACTATATCTCATCAATTATTAAAAACACGTCATCGTCATCTAGCCTTAAAAAATAGGGTAATACTGTATTTACTAAATAACATCATCGCCTTCTTGGAGTGCGAACCTCATTGTTGTAGGTTCGCACCTCGTTAATACTTGTCCATTTATTTTTCTTTTTATATTTTCCACGTATTAATTTTACTAAGGTTTGTATATGGCGCACATCGCTGTAGGCTCGGTGGTACAATGGCCACTTAAAAAACTCATTCCCTATGCTCGTAATGCCCGTACACATGATGATACCCAAGTCTCCCAAATCGCTGCCAGTATTGTCGAATTTGGTTTTGTTAATCCTATCCTAGTCTCGAGTGACGGAACGATTATCGCAGGCCATGGCCGCCTCATGGCCGCACAACAATTACAACTTGAAAAAGCCCCGGTGATTATTCTAGATCATCTAACAGAATCACAAAGGCGGGCGCTCGTTATCGCGGATAATAAACTCGCAGAAAACGCTGGATGGAACGACGAACTACTTGCCTTGGAACTTGGTGATTTAAAAGACCTAGGGTTTAATCTCGATATCATTGGCTTTTCGGATGACGAGCTAGATGAATTACTGGATTTTGATAGCGCATCGGATAGCCAAGGCAACGAGGATGAGGTGCCTGAGCCAGAAGAAAGTGTGATCAGTCAAGTCGGTGATATATGGTTGCTAGGCGATCATAAATTATTATGTGGAGATGCCACTAGCCGTGAGGATATTAATACGCTACTGGGGGATGAGTTGGTCGATATGACCTTTACCGATCCGCCTTATAATGTGGATTATGGCAGTAACCAGCGCGATAAAATACGTTTTAACAGTCGTCCTATACTCAACGATAATCTAGGCGAGGGCTTTTACACATTTTTAAAAGACGCGCTAACGCATATCCTCGATAAAACTAAAGGCGCGTGTTATATCTGTATGTCCTCCAGCGAACTGGATACCTTACAAAAGGCATTTCGTGATGCCGGTGGCCGTTGGTCGACATTTATTATTTGGGCGAAAAATCATTTTACATTAGGCCATTCCGATTATCAGCGACAATATGAATCGATTCTCTATGGTTGGAAACAGGGTAGCGATCACTTCTGGTGTGGTGATAGAAATCAAACCGATCTATGGTTTTTTAATAAGCCCAATAAAAGTGACTTGCATCCCACAATGAAGCCGGTCGAGCTTGTGGAGAAAGCGATTAGAAATTCCAGTAAAAGTCGGGATATTGTATTAGACCCGTTTGGTGGCTCTGGCAGTACCTTAATTGCCTGTGAGAAAGCTAACCGCCGTGCAAGGCTAGTAGAGCTTGACCCTAAATATGTGGACGTTATTATTCGTCGTTGGCAAGAATATTCAGGGGGTGAAGCCACGAGGCTGTTGGATTCACTTACCTTTAACAGCCTAGAGGTAACGTCGGCTTAGCCTCTAGGGTGAGGTTAGCCGTGTGCAAATACGGAGGGCTTCCTTATCCCAGTCATTATTGTTGTAGTCGATGCGCTGTGTGATGATTTCGCTTAAAAAGTCTCGAATAATGGGGCGTATATCAAAATCATCCTCCAATGTTTCGAGAAGATCGTATAAATCATCGTCGCCGATAATGTCGACTAAGTGATGAGTCGCTTGGTTACAAGGTATTGGCTTTTTCATCAATACTTGTAATTCGTTTGCGATTTTTTTTGTTTTAGGTAATGCCCATGTGCCCATTTTAATTTCCTCGCTTGATGTGTGTTTCTGTAGGGACATTAACGCTCGTTCCGACGACTACATCAAGTCATTGATGCGTATATTTTTATTTCTCATTCGATGCGCGGATTAAATATTTATTCTAGAGAATAATATGGCATATTCTTGGGTTAATCGTACCCGTTGATTGGCTCCAAATCGCCACTCGTGGCGTCGCTCGAATACTGAAGGTGGTGCAAACAAGGTGCTTCTGGATTCACAAACATGACGCCACCCGTAACGTGTAGTATGACGCCGTATTTTTGGGATAAGCGTGTCAGTTCTTCTGTGAATTTTTTGAATTGTTCTTCTTGCGAATATTGTTCTTTTTGTAATTTTTTTATAGTGTCGTTGTCTATGCCTGAGTATGTGTCGATAGTCATGGTATTCTCCGCTGGATTTTGTGTGAAAGCATTAATACTTTGTAGGTGTACAGAGTCAAGTTGATAATGACTAAGTTTCATAGTGATAAGTGGTGATGGTGTATTTTTCATGATGTCATAATGGAGGCTAAGTATTAGCCCCCGAATATCGATAGTTATAGTTAAGGGTTAAATTTCTTTAGCGATGCTAGGGACATCGATACGACCATCAGCAATAGCGTTGAGTGTGTCGATATCAAGCGATTCAAGTACCGTTTTTATTTTTTTAGTCAGTATGTTTTGGGCTTCAGTTTGCCAATTGTCCATACTACCGATGTATCCTGTTTTGATTGCCTTAGCGCCAATATTGCTTCTTAATGCAGCCTTAGCTTGTACCTTATACATATTAATATCGTTATATTGCTTTGATTCACAAATATCCTTTAGGTCTTTATCGGTGAAGTAGCTTTTATACTCATTAAAATGTCGGTGGCAGGCGGGATCAATCGTAGCGATGACTTTTTTAACAAGATCTAATCGTGATTCAGCCATTTTAATAGTTCTCTGCGTTGTTTTTGTGTGGGGACATTAACGCTCTTTCTGGCGACTACATCAAGTCAATGATGGATATATTTTATATCTTTTATTAAAAATAAAGCCCACATATTAAGAATGCGGACTTTTACTATTATCCTTAAAAAACTTTTATTCTATTTCTAATTCGATGTACGAAAATTTCCAGTTGATTGGCGTTAGTCCGCCATCGTTAGGTTCACTATCGTATTCAATATAGGTAAGTTCTGGGTTGTTGGGGGAGGTAATCTCAATGGTGCTATCGGTATCGCATAGCGTTAAGACAATGCCGTATTTTTTGGTGATTGTTGCGAGGTCTTCAGTGAATTTTTTTAACCGTAGTGTTTCATTTTTAGTAAGCGTGTCTTTGCCAAAGAGTTTTTTCATCTGAGTGCCTTGTGTCATTAGTGTGTGTTATGAGATGAAAGCTTCATTCACGGTGTAGATCAAGTGAATGAAGCGCTATTGACAGGTGGCTAATAGAGTTTATGCGTTTGCCATTGGTTATCATCGTAGACATAAAGAAAGTTAGCGTCGTTTCTCTCGGCTACTATTATCAATTGCTCAATACTGTTAGCATATTGGGGTTTGCAGCGGTGCCAGGGGTTATTGTGATCCCGATGGTAAGCATATACCTCGTTATTCTCTATATACGATAAGCTGCCTAAGGCAATCAATGCGTTCGCGTCTTCAGAGGAATTATGATACTCCCTTAATGTCGGGCCTACACCACAACCAGTATCATGGCCATCGTGATGACAATATATTGCGTAATAACCGTCGCCTTTTTTTAAGGCTATTGTGGATCGCGTACTCATTTTTTTCTCCGTTACGTGTCGTGTTTAGGTCTAGACATTAACGCTCGCTTCGACGATGACATCAAGTCAATGATGTGATTTTTTAAAACGTCGCTAAATAGCAAGCGGCGTGTGCCGCCAGAGATCATTCGCATAGATATAAATATGATGGGCGTTAGCTTTAACACCTTCGTCCAGCGCAATGCCGATATCTTTATATGTGGTATCAGGGTGGTGGTTTTTGTGGCCAATCGTAAAAAGGCGAATACTGTCGGCATATAGGGTATGAATATTGCCAACCTGAATAAGTTGATAGATGCTATCTAGTGTGTTGTAGTGCTGATGTAAAATATCGCCCAGACCACCCTTATGATTATTATGGTGGTTATAAAAACAATAAACGGCGTGATAAGTACTTTTATTTTTTACTAGCAACATAGCTTTGTTTGTATCTACTTTTGCCTCTGAATTTTTTGCTGTCATTATCGGAGTTCCTTTGGCGAATTACAGGGTGTTGTGTTCCATTCAGGCGTCACTTACCGACAAGGTCAAGTCAATGAAGCGCTATTTTTATAGTATTTAGATATTTTAATGGCCTGAACTTATCGAAGGTGTTGGGTCTTTTTTTAATGTGTATGTGCGCGATCCATCTTTATCTTTCGATGAGACTATTTTGTGTCCCTTAGTTTTTAAAGTACTTATAGCGCCCCTCACGCTATGTTTCTGCCAAGAGGTAGCCTCGCATAAAGCCTCAAGCGTTGCCCCTTCCTTGGCGCTCACAAGCTGGAGAATAATATCATTCTTGCTCGTTTTGCTTTTCTCCCTAGGTGCAAGGCCAATGGCTTTAAATCCGTTGGCGTTAATAGTGTAGTCACCGTTCTTCTCGTCGATAAATTGTTTTTTGATAAGGCTGCTAATAACACGCGACTCGATGCCTTTATTGATAGTGTTCGGCAGTGGATATATCGAGCCTGTTTCTCTTTGCGCCGCGTTAGATAAAATGGTGGTTTGTGTATTGGTAAGTTTTATCATGATAGATATCTCTTTATTTTTTACTTGTAAGTTTGAGGCGATGAAGGGCTACATGTTGTAGCCGCTCTCTTATGATGTTGTTTATACTCATTCTTTTTATTTAGTATTTAGCTGCGTTTCCTGGTGCGTATTCGCCTTCTTTAAATACTTTGTCCGTCAAGTGCTTTAATAATTCGGCGTAATCGGTAATGTCGGTAACATGTCCCCAATGTATCTTGTCTTGATTAACATTAAATAAATTTTCGTTGTGCTGCTGCAGGCGTTGTAGCGCCTTATTAATCTGATTTTTTTTAGCGGTAAATGCTGCTTTGGGGCTTTTGGGTTCGTCAAAATTAATCATTATATTTGCCTTTTGTATTGCATGTTTGTAGGGACATTAACCCTTCACCTGCCGAACACATCAAGCGGTTTTTTATTGTTTTTTTAGTCACGATGACTTGCTTTCTTTCTTCATTTGAGTGATGTATTTTTTATGTAGGGAACATGACTATGGGAATCTCTATTCGTACCTATGCCCGCCATCGGGGGGGATACTGCCGTGTGCAAAGCGATAAAAACAGGCCGTATTGCAAAAGAGAGCGATGGTTCCATTGATATAGAGAAAGCCGACAAAGAATGGCATATGAATACTGACACTACTTTTTCTCACCCGAATGAAAAAAGCCTCAATGGCACACTGTAGTTTTTGCACTAGATTTATAAGTTATTGTGTAGAAGATATTAATATATCCTGGTAAAGGTTCATTGTATTTAGTTTTTAATGGTTGTAATATGTGCCACTGCTTAATGATACTACTCTAGTAATTAGTAAAATTTTTTATGCTATAATTTTATAGATTTGGAAGGTTTTTTGTCTAAATCAAAAGATACAAACTGTGAAGCGCGTAATGCCTAAACCAAAAATTACAATGCTATTCATTGGCTGATGTGTTAGTAGCTAGTGCGCTTTTTAATGAGCATCAAATAGTTTATATGATTGATAGGTTGTCAATATAATGCAGTATAGGAAGAAATAGTAATGGAAAAGAAACATGATACTTAAGCTGAACGTATAATATTTTAATTTCAAAAAAATAATCCTCTCAAAGAGTTTTACTTGATACTTTAGCTGTTATTAATATAGAAAACTACGGTTAGAATTATGAAAAAAAAGTTAACAACTGTTGCTGGCTGTCCTGTAGCAGATAATCAAAATGTAAAAACAGCTGGTCCACGTGGGCCTCAACTGTTAGAAGATGTGTGGTTTTTAGAAAAGTTGGCGCATTTTGATCGGGAGGTAATACCTGAGCGTCGTATGCATGCTAAAGGTTCTGGAGCTTATGGTGTTTTTACCGTCACTCATGATATCACGTGTTATACGCGAGCTAAAATCTTCTCTGAAGTAGGTAAAAAAACAGAGTTGTTTACCCGGTTTACGACGGTTGCTGGTGAGCGTGGTGCTGCTGATGCAGAGCGCGATATTAGAGGATTTGCTGTAAAATTTTATACTGAAGAAGGTAACTGGGACTTAGTGGGTAATAATACCCCCGTTTTCTTTCTGAGAGATCCTCTCAAGTTTCCCGATCTAAATCATGCTGTAAAACGTGATCCTAGGACGAATATGAGAAGTGCTGAAAATAACTGGGATTTTTGGACATCGTTACCCGAGGCGCTTCACCAAATTACTATTGTTATGAGTGATAGAGGTATACCTGAGACATATCGTCATATGCATGGATTTGGTAGCCATACCTTCAGCATGATTAATAAAGATAACGAGCGTGTCTGGGTTAAATTTCATCTTAAATCTAACCAGGGAATTAAGAACTTGAGTGACGCAGAAGCGGAAACTCTTATCGGCAAAGACAGGGAAAGCCATCAGCGCGACTTATACGAATCTATCGAAAAAGGCGATTACCCTTCTTGGAAACTCTATATTCAAGTCATGACAGAAGAGAGGGCTCAAGAGGTTACATTTAACCCATTCGACCTGACAAAAATTTGGCCTCATAATGATTTCCCTCTTATTGAGGTGGGCGTAATGGAATTAAATAAAAATCCGGAGAACTTTTTTGCTGAAGTTGAACAATCTGCTTTTAATCCGGCAAATGTGGTGCCTGGTATTAGTTTTTCCCCTGATAAAATGCTTCAAGGGCGCCTATTCTCTTATGGCGATGCGCAACGCTATCGCCTTGGAGTCAACCACCATCAAATACCAGTGAATGCTCCTCGTTGTCCGGTGCATAGTTATCATAGGGATGGTCCAATGAGGGTGGACGGTAATGCTGGTGGTACTATCGGTTACGAGCCTAATACTAAAGGCGAATGGCAGGAACAACCTAATTACTCTGAGCCTTCTTTGGCACTTTCTGGTGCTGCTGATCGTTGGAGTCATCGAGAAGATGAAGACTATTTTACCCAACCGGGTAATTTGTTCAGATTGATGAGTAAGGCTCAAAAACAAGTGTTGTTTGAGAATACTGCTCGATCTGTGGGTGGTGCATCCATGGAAATACAAAAGCGACACATCGCTCATTGTTTAAAAGCTGATCCTGATTATGGCAAAGGGGTTGCTGCAGCTCTGAACATTGAAATATAACAAACCTACAGATGATGTTGTAATACGATAAAATGGCTTTCGTATCTCTGTAGAAATACGAAACTATTAATTAGCGGCATAGACTAGTGAATGGGAATAGATATTCTAATAAATTTATTAATACTCCTAGTCTATTTTTTCGTGATAAAAGTACTATTTTTGAAAAATTAATTTATCTACTTTTATGGAGGTAGAAAATGACTATACCTACAGTAGAGAGTCTAAAAAAGGTGCTCGCTGACAATTATGCGCTATATTTAAAGACGCAAAATTATCATTGGAACGTAGAGGGTTCAGATTTTAAAGTTCTTCATACTCTATTTGAAGAACAATATATCGATTTGGCCGCTGCAATAGATAAAGTCGCTGAGCTTATACGTGGATTAGGCGAAAAAGCTCCCGGAACTTGGAAAGACTATGAAGCGCTGACTTCGATTAGTGATGGAGATGTAAATGCGAGTTCTAATGGAATGCTTAAGGACTTGCTTCAAGATCAAGACATCATACAAGGTAGTTTGCAGGAAGCTCTAAGTGTGGCACAAGAAGCAAATGACGAAGTTGTTATTGGTGTGTTGGTGGAGCGTTTAACGGCACATCGTAAAAATAAATGGATGTTAAAAAGTAGTATCTAAAACCTACCGAAAAATTTTAATATATACCTGATTTTAGTAGCTATCCTATTGGAAATATTGCTTTTGGATATGCCATACTAAATTTCATTTTTTTTGCTTTTTATGTCTAAATATGTAAGTTTAAATATTAAAACTAGAAAAGTTTACGTAAGAGTATGAGCTTTTTCGTGGCGGCCTATTTGAGGTCGCTCATGTCGGTTGTAAGTTGTTCTTAAAATATTAGATTTTGGGAGAGGATGGAACATAAGAGTTATAGCCCTTACGTACTCCGTTGCCGGTTTTGAGGATGGAAATATTATCCTGTGTGACTCGAATTATACTCTGGCTTACTAAGATTAATTTATTTTGTGAACTATTAAATCATTTAATTTTTATTGTAGTCTTTCATAAGGAAAGTGTAAGTTGCTTTCTCTGTTAATTAGGATTTAATCTTAACTAGCTCTAATTGCAGGTTGATAGTTGATTGCTCATCGTTGATATTGGTAGATATAGTTTTATAAGTGTTGTGCCAGAATGTGGTTTTTCATCAATAAGTATTCTTATGTCTGTGTTTAGTTCAAATCTCTAGACGTTATCGAACGCCTTGAAAAGTAAAACGTGTTGGTAATGGACAGTAATATGGGCTCGGCTCATAGTTATGATCTGTTTTATGGCTGAGTGTATATCTTTTGGCTAGAATAAGCGTTCCTATAGCTTTAATGAAAATTTATCCCCTCCTAAAATGTGGTTAACTATTTGCCAATGCTTGGACAATAAATTTTTAAAAAATGGTTTTGTCGCTGGAAACAGCATTGATTTATAGAATTTAAAATGCTTGCACCTTGATACAAGACAAAAACTTAACACACAAATGTATTAGTAAATTTTTTCATATAGCACTCTTGATTCGTTCTTGTAATGACTTCGGTTTTAACAGCGTATCGATGTGTTAAGGACTGGGTGAGAGGCTTGACATTTTGTATCTTAGTGTTGATACCCTATTGTCGTTTAGTAATAATGTTTTGCTAGTATCAGAAAGATTTTTTAACAGAAAAATAAGTGCCAACTATTTCAGCGGCTGCCTTTTGTAAACACGGCTACTATTGATTTTGTAGTGGCCAGTATGAGTTAATGGCGGAAAATAACTTATAATGATAATAATTCTTTTCATTCTATAGTATTAGATAAAAATGTCAATTTTTCCGTTATGGATAAATTAAAGGTGATATAGTAGTTGAAGCTATTTTTTCCGAGTTGATTGCTGTATCACTTAATCGGCTCTTGGCATCATCAGTATTGAGTTAGGAAAAGTGTTATTTTACTAAAACTATATGAGGATGTAGACGTGAGTGTAAATAAAAGAAAAGTTGAGGTGGCAATTATTGGGGCTGGTAGTGCGGGTATGCGTGCTTACCGGGAAGCTTCAAAATATACAGAATCTATTTTGTTGATTGAAGGCGGTGATTACGGTACGACTTGCGCTCGTGTGGGGTGCATGCCATCCAAGCTGCTTATTGCTGCCGGAGAAGCCGCTCATGCAGGTATCTATGCCAAGCATTTTGGTGTTCACTATGAAAATAGAATAATTGATGGTAAAGCGGTAATGCAACGTGTGCGCAGTGAGCGAGATCGCCTGGTGGGCTTTGTTGTGAATGATGTGGGTCAGTGGCCAGAAAATCACCGGATCAAAGGCTATGCACAATTTAAATCAGACCATGTATTACAACTTGATAATGGTACAGAAATTGAGGCGGATCGTATTATTATTGCTACCGGCTCCCGCCCTAATATTATTCCGCCGCTTAAAGAGTTTGGTGATCGTTTAATTATCAATGATGATATTTTTCAATGGGATGATTTGCCTGAATCTGTTGCTGTATTTGGTGCAGGTGTTATTGGCTTAGAACTGGGGCAAGCATTACATCGTTTGGGAGTGCGAGTGTCGTTATTTGGTCGCGATCATGCTGTCGGCCCCCTAAGTGATCCAGCGGTATTGGGAAAAGCGATAGCTATTTTTTCCGACGAATTTAGCTTCTATCCACACGCCGAGGTAACTCGTCGTTCGATAGCCGAGCGGGGTGCCGAAATAGAATATAATCATAATGGCAAACGTAAAGTTGAATATTTTGACTATGTGTTGGCAGCAACCGGAAGAATCCCTAATTTAGATAAGCTAAGGTTAGGAAAAACATCGTTAAAATTAAATGAAAAAGGTATGCCGAAATTTGATTTATATACTGGTCGTATTGAGGACAGTCATATTTTTATCGCCGGTGATGCGAATGGTATCATCCCTTTATTACACGAAGCTTCGGATGAAGGGCAGATAGCTGGTTACAATGTAGCTCACTATCCTAAGATTCGTTGTTTTAAGAAGAGCTCAATGATTAGTATTGTCTTTTCCGATCCTCAAATTATGATGGTTGGGAAAACTTATGGTGAACTTATTGATGAGGGTATTGACTTTGAAGTTGGCGAACTCGATTGGGGTGGCCAGGGTCGTTCACGTGTGATGCTGGTTAATAAAGGTGTGCTGCGTGTTTATGGCGAGCGGAACACTGGACGCTTTTTAGGTGCGGAAATGATTGGGCCTCGTGCCGAAAATATTGCGCACTTACTTGCATGGACACACCAGAGTAACTTAACCGTCTCTGAGATATTAGAGCTCCCTTTTTATCACCCAGTGATCGAAGAGGGTGTCAGAACAGCAATGCGTAATCTTAATCATGCATTACAAATGGGTGAAAAGCCTCCAGTTCGTTGTATGGATTGCGGCCCTGGAGCGTAACTTTAACTACTATAATACTTGACTCGCATGGTAAAATTGCTAGTGTCAATCTTTTCGCTTTCGATACCTAATAAGAAGTATATCTTTGGCGGCTGCCGATGTGTTGAGTTGATGTTTTCCTTAATGGATATTTTTAACTAGATGATTGCTTTAGATATGACGAATAGTAGCATGCTGAAGATATGGGTTTTACCATGAGTATTGGATTTTATAAGGTATAAATTAATCGATAGTAGTAATATATTATACTCTTGTTTTGATGCTCATACTTTATAACGCCATAAGCACTATTGCCTTCCAAGAATCAGTGAAGAAGTAGTTTGGGTAGTTCAGTGGTCTGTTAGCCCAGAGTGGCTCTGCCATAGTATTTCCAATGGTAAAAATATTAGTGGTTACTTGCGTGTTTATTTTTGCCTTTAGGGAACTTATGATTACTTAAAATAGGATACGCGCTACTTAAGTATTCCTGCTTTTAATAATAGCCTGAGCTCTTTTAATAAGATTTAGTTATTAAATAAAATATTTTTATTTTGATATACTTATAAAGTGCGATGATACTTAAAAAGAATTAAAGGTCTAACAATATGCTTAATATAAATGATAGTCTAAATGAGCTTCTTTCAATCGATGGTGCGATGGGGGCGTGTGTTGTCGACTATACATCGGGTATGTCATTAGGTGCGTTGGGCAGCGGTGTGGATTTAGAATTGGCTGCAGCGGGTAACTCCGAAGTTGTTAAAGCCAAAATGAAAACTATGAAGTCACTCGGTATTGAAGGTAGTATCGATGATATTCTTATTACACTTGATGAGCAATTTCATATCATTCGTCCAGCTGCAAATCATAAGGGTATATTTATTTATCTCGTACTTGATAAAGTTAAGTCTAACCTTGCTCTGGCTCGTCATAAGGTTAAATCGATCGAGGAAACTATGACGATATAGTTGTAAACTAGACTCCTATCAATACAGAACGAGCTATGAAATGTATAGTGTATATCAGCAGGGTTGTTAGTAAAAAAAATGGTGTAGCAGTGCCTGAAGGGCTCTCAGATATTTATATGAGCGCTCGTAAGTTTAATGCGCGTTTTGATATTACGGGTGTTTTAGCATTTAAAAATAGTTTTTACCTTCAAATTATAGAAGGGGGTAACAATGAAGTTAACCAACTCTATCGTAATATTCAGGCCGATAAACGTCACAGTGATATCCATACGCTAATTGATATGGATATTTCGCAAAGGTCTTTTGCGAAAAAAAGCATGCGTTTAGTGACGCTTGTACAAAAAGATAAAGAGATTGAAAGGTTTATTACTAAGTATTCGAGTGTTATTTCTAAATTCTCTAACCAACAACTCTCCTTACTTAATAACTTTTACGATTTGTCTCTTCCCCATCAAGAATTCCATAAAAGTTCATATGACGGTAAGCATATAACGCTCATATCCTGGCCGGATTTCAATCATATCGAACAATCTCCTGGTGTCATCGAATTGAGTGCTCGTTTAACCAGCGGTTCTCACGCCTATGATGATATTGTAAATAGTGGTGAATTTGGCAATAAAAACGAACTTGATGGTATTTTAGAACAGTTCGATACATTGGATATTTTACGTGTGAGTAGTATTGTTAATAAACAAAATTATAGCCACTCAAGCACGTCAGATAGTTTTTACTCAAAAATGAAGAATTTTTTGCGGCTTGGATAAGGTGAATGAATTATAAAAAGCTGGCAATTGTAGGAGAAATTGGTGCAGGTAAAACGGAGTTCATTAATACTCTCAGTGAAATTAGCCCCCTTCAAACAGAAGCTGAGTCTAGTATTGATATTGGCAAACAATTTACTACGGTTGGTATTGATTACGGTCGTATTACCTTGGGGGATGATACCGCCTTAGGTCTGTATGGGGTTCCTGGCCAAGAACGTTATTCTTTCCTTTGGGAGTTTGTTAATACGTCACTATGGGGAATCTTGTTTCTTATCAAATTCGGTGAATCACCAAATTATAATAATCTAGATAAACTATTGTCATTTTTCTGCCCTCATAAAATGAAAACGGCATGTGTTGTCGGTATTACTCACTGTGAAAATGCAGATAAAGAAGGTTTGGTTGCCCTGGGAGTCGAGATTCGCTCTATGCTAGACCATCACCATATAGTTGCTCCTATTATAAATATTGATGCAAGAAACAAAACATCAGCCATGAGCCTCTTACACTCTTTTAATGCAATAAATAAATATTCTAGTTAATTACTTTACCATGAAGACCAAAATTACAATAAAGCCTGAATTACTTGATTGTATAAAAAAACTAGCTGCTAGCCACAGTGAAATTCAATTAATTAGTTTGTGCACTGTGGATGGTTTTAGCATCAAGACTTTTGCAGCCAAAACGCTTGATATTGAATCAGATAAAGTTGCAGCTATTGCTAGCTCTTTATGTTCTTTGAGCAATGCTTCTGCTAAAAAAATTATTAAGCAAGAATTTCAAATGACAACGGTAGAAACCGCTGGTGGTCATATTTTGCTTATCAATACACGTTATTTACATTTATCTTGTGTTCTGATGGTCGCGGCTCAATCTGATATGGTGCTAGCCACAGCACGATTTGCTATCAAACGTTTATCTGAAGAGATCTTGGCTATAAGACCCTAAGTTAATATTGGGCTTGCATCATATGGTTTTTCATATATAGAGTTTAATATCCGCTTTTCGATATTGTTGTAAATTACGGGTTGTAGTGCGTTTAGATGTGCACGGGAACTTAGCTGTGTTAGCTGTCATGACTTTACTTTTAGATGTTTTGGCTACAAGATGAATAAATAATTTCCATGGTGTAATGTGTAAAGCTATTATCGAAGTCAGGTTATTTGGGTGGAAGCTAGGAAGAATAGAGCTACTAACACAAGGGCCTATCAGTAGGCCCTCACATCCCTTGGCTTACACGAAGCCTAAATTGACATTACTGAAGTTGCCGAGATTAGGGAAGATATCGGCGATGTCTGATGCTGATAAACCGTACCAACTGGCTAGAGTTGCGGCATATTGATCGATGGAGGTGGTGGGTATAAGACGACCTCTTCCAGAGTCCTGCGCGCCCCCAATAACCAGTTCAGGCATCTCTCCAAAGATCTTCTTGCCGTCGACTGCGCCACCCATTACCAATTGGTGCCCGCCCCAACCGTGATCACTCCCACTGCCATTACTGCCAAGTGTTCTGCCGAAGTCAGCGGCGGTGAAGGTGGTGATTTGATCTTGCAATCTCATTTCAACGGTTAAATCGTAAAAGTACTTGAGGGCATCACTAAGACTTTTTAACAAGCCTTGCTGGCGAGAAAGTTGGTCACTATGGGTATCCCAGCCACCCACGCCAACGAAGAAGATTTGGCGGTTCATATTAAGCGTTGAACGCGAATCGATCATCTTGGCCACAGTGGAAAGGCTCTGTGCGATTCCGTTCTCAGCAGGAAGTGGCGTAGTAAAGGCGCGGGCACTGGATAAGGCGTCACCGACAAAAGTACTGAGCATCTCAGAGCGCGATTTTACTTTAGCGAATTCATTAGCATAGATATTATCGTAGCTATTTTTCATCATCGCATCAAAGGCTTCGATGCGACGTTGCTCTTGAGCGTTACGGCTAGAGCGATTCAAACCGCCCATGGGCACGATACCAGATGAGGACATGGCATAAGGCGAAGTATTGTCTCCCACTTGGAATAAGTTTCTACCGGACATTGAAATATTCATCGACAAGCGCGAGTTTCTATTGGCATCCACCATGGCATCAGCCATACGCCCGGCCCATCCCCGAGGCTGAGGGACATCTGTTTTGAGACTATGCCAAAAATCCTGCTGGTCGTTGTGAGAAAATAAGCGCGGAGGTAATGGCACTCTGCCGTTTTCGTAATCTGTCTTGCTTGTAGGAGCCACTAGGGCACCCACATTACCTACTACAGACAGGTTACCTTGATTAAATAGGGTGCGTACACCTTCCATACTTGGGTGAAAACCATAGTCATTGCCATCTGAGCCACGAGCCGACGCCCGTAAAATATCTGCGCGTGGAATGGCTAAGCCTTCACGAGCATCTGAATATTGATTGTAGGCAGAATTGCTTGTGGGTATGAGCATGTTGTAGGAATCATTACCGCCAAACAAAAATAGACATACTAGCGCTTTATAATCACCGCTTGTTTGGGCGAATGCGTTCATCATCCCCAGGCTAGATAAACTGGCATAAGCACCGGCCCCTGCAACGCTTTTAGATAGGCAGGATTTCAAAAAATTGCGACGCTGTAATTCGAATTTAGACATTGTGATATAACCTTGGTACGTATTCAGTTAGCGTTGATAGGCGAAGTCTGGTGATGCAAAAGCTAAAAATAAACCTTCCCTCACACGCAGGGTGCCATCATCGGTCATCGGTGTCTGATTAATGAAATCTTCTAAAATATCTTGCGTTTGCTGTGACATTTGGCCAGCAAATAAGAAATCATTAAAGTGTTTAACAAGCTCTTCAGGTCTATTGGCCAATCGCTTAGCTCTGTCAAAATTTAAATTAATTTGATGGAGGCCGCTTTCTGCTCGAGTGCCGTTAAGACGACTTCCATTGATATAACTGCGCAACCGATTTTGTGCGGAAATAGCAGTCGTTTCGGTATAGATTTGGAACTCGGGTGACACCATGTTGCCGTTCTCAATAGCGCCAGGTTGGCTAAACGTGGGTGAGAAGAAATTAAATACCGAAGGCGCGGCCAGTGCTTTTTGTGCAAAGTCGCGGTTCGATTGCGAATAGCGCAAATGACCACCAGCACCTTCAGCGCCAAATGCTCGCCAAAGGTGTGTGAGTTTTAACAAAGGCTCTTTTAACTTACCAAAGTTTTGCGGATCATTCTGATAGCCCAGTAGCGCGTCGCTATCGAGTAAGATCGCTCTTACGGTTGCCTGTAAATCACCGCGTACGCCGCGGCCGTTATCATTAAATACAGATGCCACACGGGCTACATAGGCTGGGGATGGATTACTCGTCACCAAACGTTGAATTAACTGCTTACCAATAAATGGGCCGACATTTGGGTGATTAAATAAGTTATCTAAAGCCATTTCTAAATCGGTACGAGCATCCTGGTTAGCGGGCAAAACTGTGCCGTTGAGTAATACTTTCTCACCAGTATCATGGAAATCTTCATAGGGCGTCATGGGTTTGAGCAGTCTTTCACTATCGGGCCTTTCAAAGCCGCTTTGGAATCTGCGTAGATTCTCATAATTCCAGCCGGTGAATACACGAGCAAAAGCCAGTACTTCTGGCATACCATAGGTTGGAATAGATCGGTTTCTGCTATCTAACTTCTCAGTGCCATCGAGGTTTAATTCTTTTAAGCCAATAGTGAACAGCTGCATAATTTCGCGTGCGTAGTTCTCATCTGGCTGAATTGTACCTTCATCATTACCTTTACTATTGCGGCGCATACTTAAGAAGTTACCCATAGCCGGGTGCAGCGTTACTTCTTCTAATAGCTCTCTAAAATTGCCAAAGGCGTTACGAATAAGTACATCATTATAGTTGGCCATACTCCTGGCATAGCCAGTTAATGCACCGTCATTTTCAGACACAACAAGTATTTGGCTCAGTGCAAATGCCACCCGCTGGCGTAACTGATCTTCGCCATTAATAACGGTATCGAACCATGCATCTGAACGACGGAAGCTGCGTAAGAAAACAATATCTCTCGTGTTTTCGTCGATTAGCTTTTTAACAGTTTCTGTTTGATAAGTAGGCGTTGCATCAAATTGTTGCTGCAGCCAAGAGGTGTAATTGGTTGCCTGGAGAGCATCGATCTCTCTTTGTGTGGGGCCAAACGTCGTTCGCAATAAGAATCTGACCGCTTCATCATTATTTCTTGCGCGTCTTGGTGCAGGCGTTGGTGTAGCAGCCACTGGTGTCGCTGTAGGTGTCGGTGTGCCAGTGGGAGTTGCTGTAGGTGTTGTTCCTGGCGTAGGTGTTGGAGTTCCTGGTAACGGCGGTACTGTTTGTGACGGCACTGGCTGATTATCAGGGGAGTCCCCACCGGGATTAGCATCGGGGCTCAGTAAGCTCTCGCTTTCACCGCCACAGGCAACAAGACCTGCCAATACACATGCTAAGGTAAAATTTTTGCTGAATATACTAATTCTAAACATAGATCAAGACACGAGCAATTTTGATGGATAATTGGTAATACAAATATTGTTTCATATTTGTACCGAACTAGATATTAGACTTGTCGTTTCAATCGTCTTTGTGTGGCGGTTAAAAATCAAAAATGTCGATCGAGTCACGTTTTTCTCAATAAGCCCGCCGATACGTATTATTTTTTAAACTCGACGTGTAGATTGAGACAAGCAACATTAGTGGTAGTTTTTATATTAATAATTCCTAGTAATTAATTTTTTATAGCGATTAGGTTATTAGGCGGTAAACACTTCACGGTTTTAATTGATAAGAAATAAACAATTAATTGCTGAGGTTAAAAAATAGTTTAGAGCCTCTAAACATTTGCTACATTCTAAAACATTAATTGACGATAATACTTCAAGCTCGTATTGTTATTGTTTCATAACGACTAATACTGTTTTCTAGATACACATTTACAGTTTGGTAACTTAATTTCCTTGGCTATTTAAACTCTTTCGCTCTCTAAATGACTTTGCAAAAGTGCTGCACTCATCTTACCTTGGCTCAGTACTTTTTCGCGAAGGCTGTAAACTTCTTATCCTTTGACGTAATTTTAATTTTTTGAAATGGATATTTGAAGTCAATACTTTCTTATCGACGAATAGTGCTCTCGCATACATGCCGCTGAATAATTGAGAGGGGTGCCCTATTTTTAGATATTTGGGTTGAAAAATATTCAGTCACCTACTCTCGTGTATGTGCACGCGCTACCGGTATTTCGTTTTTATTCATCCTAGGCTTGGTTTATAGTGTCGCTGCTAATAATTTAAGTTTACTTATGAGTAATGTAAAGAACATAATATTTTCTCAGTGTAAACTTACTTATAAAATACATAGTTGTATTAAACCTCATGGTTGCTTGGCTTATCTATAGTGTAAATAGGTGCCGCACTATTGCTGTTGAGGTGGTTATGAGTAGAATACTGGAAATAATGAGGAGGCGTCGCAGTATTGATATTCTGTCAAAAATAGCTTGCTCTATCGAAAGGCGAATAACTGAACTGACAGATACATCAAAGCTTATATAAGTATTTCAAGTAATATTCTAACATGGTGTCCGTCTTTTCAGTATTAATGCTGTAAACTTTACGTTTATTAACAGTTGGTGTGGTCACAATATACTATAAAATCAAGAATTGTAAGAGTATAAGTTGTAGCAGGATAGTCATGGCTAAAACCGTATGATATTGTAATATTGATTAAGCTATGCAATTTTCAGTTTTTTTTATCATTGTAGATAACAAGCGTGCTTCCTAAAGTTTATAGTTTCATAAATAACTCGTGAAAACTATACTTTATGCAACCTCCTTATTACTCTAGCTGTTATATTGATACAATTCATTTCAATAGACGTATGAACGTTTATCATGACGTTACAATATTTGAATGCTTTGGTATCAGGAGTAGTAATGTTTTGGGAATCGTATAGTTGAAGAGGAATATATGAAGCAACAATATGACACCCGATTACCGCGTTGTCTGGCTAATGCTAGTGACACTGATAAAGATGTATTACGCAACTATTATTTAACAGCATCGTTGCTGCCCAAATATAGTGGTTTAAAACAACAGGTTATCGATGTGCTTGTTGCTCACATGGGCCAAAAATCATTAGATATCTTTCAAATCGCCCAAGTACTTAATATGTCATCAAGGACTCTACAGCGGCAATTGCGCCGGAATGGTAGCAGTTTTACTCAATTAAGGGATGAGGTGCGCCGCTATCATGGTATGCGCTATTTGCTAGAGCAGCGTCTTCCTGTAACGCAAATATGTAATTTGCTTGGTTACTCTGATAGAACATCTGTGACACATGCTTTTCATCGGTGGGTAGGGATGTCTCCCGAAGAGCTCAAAGAGATATTAATACCTTTCAACGAATTGAGCTAATAACCTGTGGATCTTTAAAAGAGAACTCAATATGACAGCAAGCTCTCATTACGTATGGGGCTTTTATTATATGCATGTACGGTTTTATGTTTTTAAACTTATTCATTGATTGTATGAGCAAATACCCGATAATAAAAAATATAGGCGTATAAAGTAGAGTGGCTGTTATGCGCGTACAGCTATGAACAATTTTTCAGAATGACTATATAATAGTCTTGAGTGATGCTTGTGCTGACTATAGAGCCGGCTAGCTGGAATGAGTGGTGTCAAAATAATAATTATGAGGATATGGCGTAAAGTTTATTAAGAAAAGATTAGGCCAAGCTCAGCTAGAGATCCATGTGAAGACATTGTCTATAAAATAAAGACTATATCTTGATGTATTGTAATTTGATTGACTTTGAAGAATCCTCTTTATTAGAAACATGTATTATTGCTATCACTGCTGTCCCGTTAACTTAAAGAAAAATCGGTCTGTAAGCACTCAATGATTTATACTAGTTTCGCCAAAAAACACTATAAAGCAAGAGTGAAACAGACCATGAGCCATCATAATACAGTCATCGGCCAAATGCTAAAATTAATTCCGAGACATGAATTCGAAACGCTAGCCAATCAGCGCCATAGTGGCTGATCCTTTCGCAAAGCATTGCGCTGGTCACAGTTTGTGACGATGATGATTGCCCAACTGTCAGCTCGAAACAGTTTGCGCGATATTGTGGATAATATGACGGCACAAATGCACCGTTTGTATCACCTAGGGTTATCTAAATTGACACGAACGACTTCATCTCGGCTTAAACCATGAAGGGTATTTGCCAGAATTTATCGCGGTGATAGAGGGGAAAACCCATGACATCACAGCAGCAAGAGCAATGAACTTGCCCCAAGGTAGCATCGTTGTGGTGGATAAAGCTTACAATGACTATGCATGGTATAAGCAATTGACAGATAAGGGGGGGGCTTCGTTACTCGCTGAAGAACAATGCCAAATACCGTGTGATTGAACGTCGTGATGCGCTTAAACCCAAAGGGATAACCTCCGATCAGATCATAGAATTTACTGGCAATGTGGCATCAAAAAAATGTCCTACTTTTTTGCATCGCATTGGTTATCGAGATAAAGAGACAGGGAAACACTACGTGTTTTTGACAAACAATACATCCTTAGCCGCCAGGACGATTGCTGATTTATATAAACCCAGGTAGCAGGTGGAATTATTCTTTAAATGGATTAAGTAAAACCTGAAAATTAAATCGTTTGTGGGGACAAGTAAGAATGCTGTGCTGACACAAATATGAATTGCCATGTGTGTTTACTTAGTGTTGGCTTTTTAAAGTTCCAGTCAAAACTAACGCAGAGTATGCAACAAATTCTTCGCATATTGTAGCTTAATCTTTTGAAAAACGAGATTTAATTGCTTTGCTCAGGGGCGACCCTATCAATACCGAACCCCCTGGTCGATATCAAGGGAAACTGTTTTGAAAGTTAACGGGACAGCAATGTATTGCTATATAAACATTTATTCTTGTATTTGCTGGCTGTATATAAGGAGATTAGATATCTCTTGATTTACTTCGGCAAAGCTATATTTACATGTTTTTTTTTCTTACAGCTTCTTTTTCCAGCCGTTTCAAAGTCGTTGGCGATATCCCTAGCCATCGTTTGAATGCACTTAATAAACCCGTCCTATTAGAAAAACCGAGAGTATAACTAATATCGTTAACGGTTAAGCGTTCTTCCAGAAGGTAATGTACGGCGTAGTATCGGCGCACTTCATCATGCAATACGCTAAAACTTGCCTTTTGTCCTTCAAGCCTGCGTTGTAATGTACGTTTAGTCGTGCCTATATCTTGGGCTACATCATGTATCGTCCACTTTCTGTATTCAGAGCTTAGAATACGTCGTGTAATGGCGTCGATGACACGCTTCTTGAGGCCATAATGCCTAGGTAGTTTCGCTTTTTCTCTAAAGCTCTCGTAGAGAAAAATAACATCTTCATCAGATACTCGGTCAAAACCGTCCTTACTAGAATGGAGGGGACTGTCAATAATAGTCACTTGATAACAACTCGTGATATATCGTGGTTATTCTTTTCTTAATGGTTTGGCTGTTTTTATAGAACCGACATGACTCTATGTAAACGGTAAAGTCATTGTAAACTAAAGTTGACGATGAAGGTAATAGAAAGTGCCTTTCATCAACAAGCTGAATAGTTGTCTCTTATGATGACAGTATAGAAAAGCATTCTACGCATGATTTGCCTGAAAGAGCTTATTTTTGAAAAAAGTGTGTACAATTTTATGATTTATATTTATTGTTAGCATCTCACAATATGGAGGATTTAGGCGGTGTATCATTGCACAATGTTACCTCATTTATTGGATGCACCGTCTTTTTTACCTAAGCCTCTAAGGGTAAGACGATAAGCCTTTATCTTCCCATATCCTTTATGCTTTCTCATTTTATACATGCATCTGACCCTGCTTTTTTTGGGATACTGCTATAGTTAATGTATAAAGTGCACGCTAGTATCTATTTATACGAACAGGAAACATGACAAAACCATTAATTGTTGTTATCGAAGTTGTGATAGTAGGGTGGTGTGTTACGACGCTTTTATTATTATTAAAAGAGGATGAAGCGGTGATGCAAGTAGGGAGTTTGCCGCTTACATGTGAGCGTTGTTATCATATGAAAGTGCACGCGAGTGATAACAAAGACATAGTCGGAGCAACAATTCTGCCTATTTCAGGGAAAATAGATATTGAGGCCTTGATTGATCAATATATGAGTGATAATAATAGTATATGTCTTTTGGGTAAACCCTATATCTTTAATTTCAATATACTAAGTATTGTCCCTGACGGGCGGCGGGTAGAAATTATAGAAGATTTACCACTATCTCGTTGTGAAAATCTGTAGAGTGTATCATGTACGATGAAAATAGCAGTGCTCATTGATGCGGACAATATTGGATGTAATAGAATAGGCGAGCTGTTCGCGATACTGTCAGAATACGGTAATGCGGTTATAAAGCGGGCGTACGGTGATTGGAGTAGTCTCCACTCGCGAGGGTGGAAAGATACGCTAAACCAATATGGTATTCGACCTGTTCAACAGTTTGCCTATACACCGAAGAAAAATGCTTCAGACATGGCCTTGGTTGTTGATGCGATGGATCTTTTGCATCAAGGTGATCTTGATATGTTTGTGATCGTGTCCAGTGATAGTGATTTCACTCGATTAGCTGCTCGTCTACGAGAGTCTCAAAAATTTGTTCTTGGCTGTGGATATGTCACGACACCTAAGGCCTTCCAACAGATTTGCGACGCCTTTACGTTCTTGGAACCCAAGCAAGCCACCAGGCCACATCATAGTCAAGACAGTGACGTTGATATAGCGGCCGTATGTATAGAAAAAAGCCGTCTTGCACTCAATGATAAGAGGTTGATTGAGACATTGGTGAATATTGTAAAGAAATACTCGGATGAAGAGGGGTGGGCCCCCATATCAGTATGCGGATCGTTTATCCGGAGGCATTACCCCCATATACAGTATAAAAAGTATGGCTGTAAAACACTAACAGAACTAATCGAAGCCACGCAATCTTTTACCTTATTCAAACCAAGTCAAGACGATACGGTGAGAAAGCAAATTTACATTAGAAATAATTTACCGCTCATAAAGTTATCCACACGAACATGGATTTAAACATTGCAATTTTTGAACAGGTGGTCGATAAATCGAGGTATTCTACTGATACTGTCGTCGCAATTCGACTGATCGTTTTTGAACATTAACGAGTTGTCGGTGCTGCAAAAAAGCAGCAGAAAACGCGGTTATCTTTGAGTAATTCACTATGTTATTTTAAAAATGGTAGTGGGGAGGAGAAAGAGAGGTGTAGCAATTAAAATTAGAAAAAGCATACAGGTATTAACAGGTTGGTAAGGTCAGAAGGGCTTGACTGATATATTTAAAAAATAATTTCACTGTACAAAATAACATTCCTAACGTATTGAGTGGTGATTATTCTATATGTACTAGGCTTTATTACACATGATAAAGGTGATGATTGTGGTGAATGAAAAGGTTTTAAGGCGTCATTAAATTTATTAACATGTTTACTATTATGTGAATTGGTAATACACTGCCAAATACTCTGATTGAGCATTTAGTAATATTTGCGGCGTACACTGATTTTTATCCACATATTTCTCCGGTGCGCCGCGTTTTTTTATATTCTGTGAATTTAAATGCGAAATGTATCAAAACTTACACTGCCAATACAGCCCAGCTTTTAGTTATTAAGTCATCTGACGTTTTAAAAATTCTTGGTTGAGTGTCGAGGCGTTTGGCCTTCGATAGTGTAGCCTGTGTTAGGTTTGTACTTTCTCGGAAATACTAACGAAGTAGGTCATTAGCGTTGTTATGCAATCCTCTTTCTAGTGAGTTGTGAGGACAAGCAAAGCATGTATTGGTTTTAATGTATCACCAAATCCTTCATAGAGAGCAATGCCTTCCTATTGTCGACGGTAATCGTGTAAGTGACTTTTTTGGAGTGATTTCAGTCTAGCAATTGTCGCTACTGCTATCAAGTTAGTGCTTTTATTATCCGCCTGTAAGTATGCTGTAAAATAGGCGATGCGTTCAGCAATAGTGATTAAAGTGCAAAGCGGGTATATAAATAACCTTATCTGTGTATATCTGATCAGGAAAAAAAATGGGTGTTCTCATGGCTATTTGCAGTATCTTGCTTTTCAATGGATCACCTTGATATCTGGCTTTGTTGTTTGTGTGTCTGTTGTGGATAATATTTAATCATTGTTTTGTTTTTTTTGGGGGGGAGGGAATGGGGGCTCAGATTGTTTCAATTGTAGTCGATTTTAATTTTACTAGACGGTGAACTTCAAATTTGAGTGTGTTATTGATGATAAGGTTAAAATAATAATTCCAGTTGCTGTTGGGTATCTTGTGTTTGACATGGTTGAGCTTTTGTTATGGATGGTTTTCTCATGAGGGAGAAGAGTGTTCAATAAGGTTGTCTAAAGCTAACTATTATGATAATAGCGTATTTTGTAGAAATCTTTTTCCTTTGCTTGTCTGATATCATGTTTTCCTATGGTTTTTTATTAGTTTATTTTGCATTAAAGTAATTGAGGATGTCTATTTTGAGGTGTCTAATCTATGTGAGCTGTATTAGTCTAAAAAGCATATTAAGTTGGATGCTGAATATTGTGCGCGGTATTAGAGTTTTCTTTTGGTATGGCAACAATGCCATTAGTGTAATGAGTCAGTTAGTGTTTCATATCGCTCGAATTCTTTGTAACCTAAACAGTCTCTTGTAGAGTAAGAGTGTAGACAGTCTTCTTCCCGATATAGGTACAGATATCCACTATGATTTCCTACCTTAGGAAAGCCCCAGTTTCTTAGAAATTTAAATTCATTATCAATTCTCAATATCTCATCAGCGCTTAGTCTATGCGTCTCATGCTTTTGATGTGGTTGATGATTATTGACCGCGCTAACTTTTGGAAATTTAATTTTACCATTGATTCCATCTTCATCCTTAATAAGGTGGTAGGCATCGCAGCTTCCCAAAAAGGATGAAGCTACACTGCCCAAGCATAAGTGGCTCAATGCTGAGTCCTCAGAATAGCTCGCATTATTTGTGGTTGGTTTTTCTGTGAAATGAATAGAGTTGGAGAATTCATCAGCTTGACTATTTTTATTTAGCGTAAATAGAAGGGCCGCCAGGCATAACGTTATTTTGTTAGTGTTGTAAGGCTTTCTCATTATAGATCTCTGAGGTTGTAGGAGTTAGTTGAGATAGGGTGATTATTGTCTAATTGAGAGGGTATTTTGTAAAATTATGGAATAGTTTAACTGTTTGTAAATAAAAATCAACGCAATTATGTAACATAGTGTTTCTAAAAAGAACAGAACTTTGTATCATTTTTAGGTGTTTAACGTGTCGATCCATGAGTATTATAAAAACAGCTTTAAATTATTAAATATGTTGCCATTTGGGGACACTTGGGTGATTTGGTTCTTTCAAATGTCTATTAGACGGGGTTTATTGAGGTCTTGTTTCCGCCGGAAAGTGAATCAAAAGGGTAGTGGGCAGTCCAAATATGGGAGGGCATGTTATAATAGGTTAGATATTGTGTACTACTGGGAGACTATTAATCAATAGTGGGCTTTAAAATTTGGTGTACTCGGTATCAAGAAAACTGAGCACAGAAGAACAATATTTGATTCGTAAGTTGGCGGTTCAACGCGTACTTGATGGCGCACCAGCTGCAGATGTTACCCGAAGTTTTGGTCTCGGTAAAACAACCATATTTACTTGGCTAAAAATAGCCAGAGAAAAAGGAATAAACGCTCTGTATCCAAAAGCACGAACGGGAAGGAACCGCACATTGTCATATCTTGAAGGGCAAGAAATTAAACATTGGGTTATAGGAAGAGATCCTCGTCAGCATGGTTTTGATTTTGGATTATGGCCGCGTCAGATTGTCGCCGATTTAATACGTGAAAGGTTTGGAGTTGAGCTAAGCCCATCAGGGGTTGGAAATATTCTTCGCTGTCTAGGTTTAACCCCTCGAAAGCCACTACGCAGAGCGTATGAACGGGATGAAGAGGCTGTACAGAAATGGGTTGCTGAAGTCTATCCTAAAGTGAAGAAATGCACTAAAAACAAGGGTGCGGAGATATTTTGATTAGATGAGGCAAGTATCTGTTCAGATGATCCGCTCCAGCGTACATGGGAAGAAAAAGGTAAAACGCCCATTGTTAAAACGAGTGGTCAAAGGTAATCGATCAATGCAATATCAGCTCTATCAAATAAGGGGGGTATCACGTGTTTGAAGGAAAGTTTAATGCAGATAAATGTATTGAGTGTTTTAAAGGTTTCATGAAGGGGCGTAAAAATCCAGCGATATTAATCATTGATGGCCACCCTGCTCATAAATCGAAGAAGGTTGCTGACTATCTTGATTCTTTAGATGGTCAGTTGGAGATTGTTTTTTTGCTCCCGTATGCACCTGACCTGAATCCTGACGAATTAGTTTGGCATCAAATGAGGAATATAGGGACGTCCAAAAAGCCGTTAAAAAAGGGAGAGTCACTAAAAAATCGGGCGATAGTAGACTTGGAGAAAATTAAACGAGATAAAAAATTGATTCGATCCTTTTTCCAAGAGGCAGCGTATTGTTTGCTGCTGCATAGGTAGTAATTTGTTAAACTGAAACAAGGAAAAGTTAATGCTGAGGACTGTGAAAGAGTATAGAAATTTATTCTATAATGTGATCCTCTATAACTATAGTTATTTCAATAGTATCACTGTTTATAGGATGTGGAATTTAAGTGGACTATGACTGTGCTCTTAATCATGTTGGATTCTACTGTTACTGTCAAATAAAGTCTGGAAAAAAATGAACGTTAGTGTTGAGTAACTGATAGAAAATTAATTCATTTTCGAGAGAGTTAGGGGGGCGTACGTACTGGAGAATTTAACATTTGATTCACTTAAGAAAAACTGAAATAAGAAACTAAGCGTTTAGTTTTACTCAGTTAGGACAGAGTCTGGTTGGAGGAATATGAGACGGAAAGTATAAGAATTGTTTGCTTGGGTTACGCATTGTTATATTCGTTTGCAAAAATAATTTATTCATATATTAAAAATAGTTTTGATATTTGTTGAATGGCAGTTTTATAATAACTCTTAATCGATATTGCTACCTTATGTGGATTGACCCCGACCAGATCTGACACATCTCCTTGAAAAATAGAGAGTTACCCGTTTTGATAAAGGTGCGAATCTTAAATCAAAACAAACAAAGGTAACTCTCATGTTGCATACTAACAACCCGATCATAAAACACAAAGTCGGTTTACTGAATTTGGCACAAGAATTAGGTAATGTCTCTAGAGCCTGTAAGGTTATGGGGGTATCGCGTGATACGTTCTACCGCTACCAAGAGCTTTCTGAAGGCGGCGACCTTGATCAACTGATTAACAAGAGTAGACGCACACCGAATGTGAAGAATCGTGTTGATCCTGCCATTGAACAAGCCGTTGTAGATTACGCTTTTGCACAACCGGCTTATGGCCAAGTCCGGGTCATTAATGAACTGAGAAAGAATGGCATCTTCGTATCCGCTAACGGTGTACGATCCATCTGGCTAAGAAATAATTTAGAGAACTTTAAAAAGCGCCTAGCAGCACTGGAAAAAAAGGTTTCAGAAGCTGGGATTGTGTTAACTGAAGCTCAAGTCGCCGCGCTAGAGCGTAAGAAAAATGATGACGAAGCGTGTGGCGAAATAAATACTGAGCATCCAGGCTATTTAGGTTCCCAAGATACGTTCTATGTGGGCAACCTAAAAGGTGTAGGCCGCATCTATCAACAAACGTTTGTCGATACTTATAGTAAAGTGGCGCTCTGTAAACTCTATACAACAAAGACACCTATTACGGCGGCCGATTTACTCAATGATAAAGTGCTCCCCTTGTTTAAGCATCATGGACTACCGATCCTACGCATATTGACAGATCGTGGTACAGAGTATTGTGGTCGCGTCGAGCACCATGATTACCAGTTATACTTAGCGATTAATGAGATTGATCATACTAAAACAAAAGCGATGTCACCCCAAACAAACGGGATATGCGAACGCTTTCACAAGACAATTTTAAATGAGTTTTATCAAATCACGTTCAGAAAAAAACTCTATACATCACTCGATGAATTGCAGAAAGATCTGGACGACTGGGTAGAATACTACAATAATGAACGAACTCATCAAGGAAAAATGTGCTGTGGTCGAACACCACATGATACTTTGGTGGATGGTAAGACTGTTTGGGCAAAAAAGAATTTAGCTCAAATTTAATCTGACAACTACCTTTTAAAAACGGGTAACTGTTAGATCTCATCGGGGTTACTACACCTTATGGTTTTTTGCGAGGCAGCTGTATATTATTGATTCTTGCGCTTCATCTCACCTAAAATTAACGTATTGCTAGTAATAAATTTGAAATAATTGTATCTATTGGCTGTTACTCTTCATTCAATAGCATAAGTGCTATTACTTGCTGATCAGTATATTTGGACTAATGATTTTTGTTTGACCAAAGAGATCTATGTGGATAATTCTTAATATACCACCCATGCAGAAGCTCAAAGAATGATGTTCTTACTATAACGCCTCTATCAAGCAAAAAAGGACGTATAATATTATTTGCTCTTCTCATTCGATAGAAAGGAATGCTGGGAAAAATATGATGTATTAAGTGGCAGTCTCCAGAATCCCATAAAAAAATAACTTGAGAAAAAAGGTTTGTTTTATAGTGTGTCGCAATATGGTAATCGTTGCTAGTGTTTACTTTAGTGTGTTCTAGTATTACGCGAAATGTGCCTGCTATAGGGGTTATTATTATTGAAGGTATTAAAAATCCCAGTACAATATATTTTGGAAAAATAAAGCTAAGTGGCAAAAGACTAATTATAAAAATACGTAAAATGAGTGTTTCAATTTTAGCTTTTTTTAAAGTTTCGAAATCCTGAGAGTCCACTCTCAAATACGGCTTTGTTTGACTAGAAAGCTTTCCTCCGTGTGCTAGTTTTACCCCAATAAAAGTCGAAAAAATAATCCGCCTTAATTTTGTATTTAAATATTGCTTATACTTTTCAGTATCTTTTTCGCTGCCGATGTACCTATGGTGTTTTAAATGGGCCTGCTTATACCTCGTTGGAACTGAAAATCTGACGATTGTTAGTATTATACTTGTTACCCAGGCTAGTGTGTTTTATTTTCCTAATCGACGATGGACAAAAATATCATGGTGAACAAGGGCCATTATCTGAATGAAAAAACCTTGAACAACAATAAGTAATATTTTTACCCATGTCGTTTCGTTTTTCCCTATGATTATAATTAAGGAAAAAAATATCATTATAGTGAAAAGGGTTGTGCATGAGTCGATTAGTTTGTTGGATTTATGTATTTTTTTGTATTCCTTGTCACCAATATAGGATTTTATTTCACGTGAAATACTTATTACATCAATATCTCCATTCATTTCTTACTGCCATGGTTGTGAAAAACTATAATTTCTATATATTTTATTAAGGCCATTCTTTCATAGATATAGCCTTAATAAGTTAGTATTCTAAGCTGAAACTGCTTTCTTTTTCTTGTTTACTAGATAAACTTCCGCAACGTTGTTAAACATAACTCCGGTCATGTACAATGTTGTTCTAGCTACATCGATAACTATTTTCTTTTGAGTATCAGTTTTGACATTTTTTTCTATGGCATCATTTACTTCGGCAGAATGTTTTTCATCAATAGCAGAATGGGCAACAAAAAATGTCATGTTATTATCTTTTAAGTTTAAGTCATCTTTCATATGATCCGTCATTTCAGCAAGATGGCCATATGATGATTCTGCCCAATAGCTATATCCCAGTCTAGCTAGGCCGCCCAGTTCAAGGGCTACATGATATAAGTATCCAACAAGTGCTTGTGTCGCAGGTAGAGCTCCACTGGCTAGGTCTTCTGGGCTATAGAGACCTATACTATCTAAGTCCCTAACTACCATGTTTTCATGACCGAGTTCTTCTAGTGCATGTTTGAAGCAAAACCTTAATAACGGAACTTCTGTATGGTTTATTTTGTAAGTGGCCACCGCTTGATTTATCGCATTGTGCTTAGTGTAATGAAAGATCTGAAGCATCAGTAATTTATATAACTCAGTATTAAAACCTTCTTCTCGCATGATGTTCCAAAAAAGACCTGACTTTATTGTTTCCCACTCTGAAGAAACTTCATTTTCTAATTGTTTTAAAAAACCTGACATTTTAATAACCTCGTTTTATCAATTAATGTTATACAATGGGACTTTCTTTTGATAACCATTTGCCACCGTTTGATCGAGAATTGTAGTAAGTTTTGACAATATTATTTTATAAGGCACGCTTTTCCCTTGAATTGGTAATTTAGCTGAAGCTATGCTGTAAAACCCATATTTCTCATACAGAGGTAGTAATCGACTTCTAATAGGTGCGATAATGTTTTGGCATGTCGTATTGTCTCGTAACCACTCCATACTCATCGCCAAGGCTTCTTTAAATATTCTATTTCCCCGAAATGAGGGGTGTACTACAAATCTACTTCCTTCCCGTGTCGGCAGACTAAACTCACCTTCGTTGAGTGTATTTGTAAAGAGGGACTCGATTACACTTGCGTTGTGCCCTAAAGGAACATATCTAACAGTAGCAATCATATTTTGATCATGAAGGTAGATGAAAACAGTTCCTAAGTTGTCTCTAGCTACTTCTTTTTCATAAAATTGCTCTTCCATTCTTTCTATTACATTTCCATAGTTTTTTCTAAAGTTACTAACAGTGTCAAGATGTGATTTGTCGTTTGCTACAATCAAGCTTGTTTTTTTTAATATAATATTGATCATATAGTACCCCCGATATATCGCAAAACATAAGTTTATATAAACTAAAATTGAATAATATTAGCGCCTGGCAATGCTTCACCATTTATTTTGAAAACCACTTGTTCTTAGTGAACAACAAGACCTAATGGAGTGGAAAGAGTTATTCCATCTCTATTTGTAATATTTACATTCCTTGTAGCTTTTTCAGGTACTCTTGCATACATCGGGTTATCAGAATGATAAGCAGTAGTGACGTAAAGTAATGTGGGGCCATCTGGAGAATTTTCTAATGGACAGAAATTTAATTTCCGTGAAAAGCTACCGTGCCCTTTATCTGATGCTACTATCGCATTGGGTACTCCTCCAAACAGGCTAGCGAACAGTATCAGCTCGGAAGAGTCGGGTAATTTAGTTATCCAGATTCCCCATACAGAATACATACAATTTGGGATTAATTCTCTATAGGAGGATCTAATAAAAGAGTTACCTTTGATATTGCAATTAATATTGAGGTGTCCTTTAGTTGTAAGCCAGTCTCCCAGTGTTAAATTATTACTTAAGACTCCCGGAGGTTGAGGAATAGGATTAGCGGGAACTTCACCCATGCGTGGTAATTGGGTACGGGAACCGTCGAAATTAGAAACCCGAAAAATGTCTTGAATCGGTATGTTAACCAATTTATTGTTGGGAGCTGGTATGCTAATACTATTGAGTATAGGGTTAAAGTAACTTGTTATTCGAACATTTCGACTGCAGTTTTCTATCGATAATGGAATAGCCTCCGTTGCACCGCCTGCTGGATCATACTCTGCAGTCACTGAAAACCCCAACGGAGTACCATCGAGTGGAGCAAGATAATACCATAGTCGTTCACCGCAAACGTCATTTGAGCCTGTCACAGATATACCCCCTATTTGATTAATTAACTCATCACCTATTTTTTTATAATTCTATATTTAAAGTTTTCAGTATTATTAACAGACGTGCAACTTAATAGTGTAAATACCATTGCTTTAATTACTTTTTCACTGGTTTTATCCTGTCGTTAATTTTTTAATTATTAAAAAGTAATCTTCATGTTTCGTATAAGTAACTAAGGTAAACAAGTTTTTAATATTAGTTATCATTAAATTCTAAAGGGGTTATATTTTTAATTACAGTAGATGTTAATTGTTTTTTTTGTGATAGTGTTTTTGATCTTCTAATGGGAAGTGTTGATGGTATTTTATTGTTGATAATAGTTAATTGTAGATAATATGCTGATATGTTTTCTATGCGCATCTTTATTTCTCAGATATCTTGTTTTTGTACGGGTTTTTCACTTTTGTGATAAACTTAATTTTTGCCATCTTTGGTAACTTTAATTGATAATTTTGTATAGGAAATGTATCGGTTGAGGATAATGTATTACTGATCGTTAAAGAATGAGAGCTACATTGGTAGAGTAAATTTTGATATTTTTCAGATTTGAATCTGTGATTTAACCTGAATTCAATTCGTAAGTGCAATTTCTGGGAAAGAGGTCAGTTGTTATAATTCGTGCCATTTTCCCGACGAAGAGAAATTGCCAATGAATTATAAACAATTGACCGAAGTAGAAAGATGCCAGATTCAGTCATCTTTGAAAGCGGGTTATACAAAACAAAAGATAGCCGAAGAATTGGGAAGGCACCCTTCGACTATTGGTCGTGAACTTAACAGAAATACTGAGCTGCGTGGCTATCGCCCTCAGCAAGCTCAACGTTTAGCCAGAGAACGTCAGCAACACCATAAGAATATACAGAATACCGAGTTAACGTGGATGAATGTAGAGACCTTGTTAAAGAGGGAATGGAGTCCAGAACAAATCAGCGGATTGTTAAGCCGTGCGGGATTACAGTCCGTCAGCCCAGAGTGGATTTATCATTATATTCTTTTGGATAAAAAAGACGGGGGCTATTTGTATTCTTACTTGCGTTGCCAGAAGAAACGTAAGAAACGCTATTGTAGCCCCAACAGTCGTGGACAGCTAAAAAACCGGGTGAGTATAGGTAAACCCCGGCCATTGTTGACGAGCGTAAACATGTAGGAGACTGGGAGTTGAAACGGTGATTGTTCGTCTTGGCAGGGCTGTATTGGTCACAGCGGTGGAAAGAAAAACACGCTTTAGCGTGGGCCCCTAACAAAACAGCAGAGGCGGTTAAGAATGCGTTACTTAAAGCGTTCGCCCCTTTAGCCGCTTGGGTAAAAACGCTGACCTATGATAACGGTAAAGAGTTCGCCTTGCATGAGGAGATTGCCTTAGCATTAAATGCCAAAAGTTATTTGCGCATCCCTACCATTCTTGGGAACGTTGTTTGAATGAGAATACCAATGGCTTGATTCGTCAGTATGCACCTAAAGGTTCAAACTTTGACGGAATGACTCAAGTTGACGTTAAAACAATAATGGATAAGTTTAATGACCGACCAAGAAAATGCTTGGACTTTAAAACCCCAAATCAAGTATTGTTTGGGATTCATCAACCGATTGCACTAGCGAGTTGAACCCGTGTAATAATTTACGGTTAAAATCTACAATTAATGCTACGCTATTACTAACTCTATTCGCGAGTGTTATGTAGCTGGGGTGAGTGTAACCCGAACCTATTTAGGAAATTGGGATAGTACTTTAAGCCCTGATTTCTATGCTCCTATACTTGACTTGTCCAATTATCGATAGTGGTATTATTATAAAAGTTTTGATTAGGTGGGTGTCCCAAAAACGCAGCAGTAGCACCAAATTGTCATAGTTATGTAGAACTTCGTTTTGAGTATAGGTGTAGCACAAAGAAGAATTCTCTATTTTACGACTAGCGGGTATTGCAATAGGCAGTTCTGTATGTAATATATCGACTGGAATTGGCGTAGCCATTGGTGTTGTTGTAGGTAAGGGTTGTTTAGAGCTCTTAAGTTGATATTAAGTGCATTACTTTATCGGCAACACTTGTGAATGAAAAAATATCATGATCAGATATACAACTATATACAGACCAACATAAAAAACAGTATCTTACCACTATCTTCACGTTACTCCGTAGTTTCAATTGGATCTTGAGCGTATTTGAGGCGAAAGTCTTAGTTTGCCTAACTAATCTTTTCAACTAAATATTTTTGCCCATAATAGTCTTTCCCGGAAATACCATATCTTTATTTATATCTGAAAGCAGGATAATTCCCTTACGGAGAAGTTGTTGAACACTGTCATCGTATCAGACGGTACCTTTTTAGGGGGGGGCTTTTTACCACTATATGAATATGGTTTACGGGAACTTCAAGTTCAACTAGCTCAAGGTCATAATTGTAAGTAATTTCCCTATGATATGTTTCAATGTTCTGCGATATGGTTCTATAAATATCTTGTGACAATACTTTTGAATTCATACGAAGTTGCGCGCCAACTCTACTCAAGGGTAAGCTGCTAAAACGCCTACTAAGCTGTCAAGTTACTTTATTTTACTATCTTTAGCTACCGATTGAAACCGTCTGGTGTTGGTCTACACTTAGATTCATAATCTTATTTGAGGGCAAAGCAGTGTCACATCAGGGCATATCGAAAAAATGACTTCAATCCGTTCTCAACTACTTTTATCAATTGGAGTTGTTATAGCTCTTGTTGCCGGACAATCTCTAATTATTGCCTATCTAAAATAGTGAGTTGAGTGACGTTACTAAAAAATTAGTTAAAGCAAGCCATATGCGTCTTTCCATTGATTTTACTAGGGATAATGGCGCAGCGATTATCTCCCAGCTACACAGTATCGAACACATGCCTGGAGACAATATCAGAGACTCTATGGAAAGCAACATTTTGCATTTGAAAGAAATAGAAAAAAACATTAATCAAATACTAACGGCTCTTGTCAATCTTAATTTTCAAGAAAAAGAACATGATTTAATAAAAAAACAGTATAATATGATCAAGGTAGAGTTCTCCTCTTTTAATGATGAAATAAACTCAATGGGAGAGGATCTTGATAAAGAACTATTATCTGAATTAACTATCCTGGTTGAGGAGCCTATTTCAGAGCTTATTGAACAATTAGCTATTCTTAATCATGAGCTTTCCAAACTAATTACTGACGCCTCTATGGAAGTTGCTAAAAAACAAGAGCTACCATTAGTTTATGGTATAAGTTTGGCCATCGTTACATCTTTTCTTTTATTTGTTTTAGGGTGGCTCTTCTCTAATCGGCTTGTTGGTGTTATTAAAATAATTGTTCGTCAGACAGAAAAAATTGCTACTGGACACCTAAACTTACAGCCACTCAATATGAAAGGCTCCGACGAATTAACTGCTCTTGCTAATTCTGTAGATACCATGTCAGTAAACCTAAAAAGTTTGGTAATACAAATTCAATCAGAAACATTTGATATATCCGGGGCTTCTATCGAATTAGCTAAAATTGCAGATAATATTAAACTGCAAACACGTGCGCAAAACCAACGTATAGCGGCAGCTGAAAAAATTTTTGATGAAGTATCTGTGGCGATACAGCGTATCGATAATAGCGCATCTGACACCGTAAAAATAAGTCGTAAAGCACACGAAGAATCCAGGAAAGTTAACAATATTGCTTCGGAAATGAATACTGTTATCCATAATCTACAAAATGACATTGTTAGAGTGACATCAGGGATATCAGAGATAAACCAAAAGAGTCAAAATATTGCTACTATTTTAGCTGTAATCACTTCTATATCAGAGCAAACTAATTTATTAGCGTTGAATGCAGCAATTGAATCTGCTCGTGCAGGTGAAGCAGGTCGAGGCTTTGCTGTAGTCGCTGATGAAGTTCGAACACTTGCCAAAAGAACACAAGAATCTGCAATTGAAATTAAACAGATGATAGACGACTTAACTTTGGTTGTTGATCAGTCTAATGAGCTGATAATCACAAGCTCTGGATCTACTAAGAAAACGGTGGCTATTGCTGATAATGTACACCAATCTTTAAAAGTTGTATTCGATATGATTGATAAAATTGATGATGCTAGTGGTGAAATCGCGGATGCTGTTTCTCATCAGAGCAATCAAGTCGGAAATGCTCTGACTGTGATTAGCGAATTAGTCACCGCTGAAGCTGAAGTTGAAAAAGAAGCAGATAACACTATCGATGAAAGTCATAAACTTGTTGACCTAGGGGATAGAATGACTCATACCGTTAGTGAGTTTAATACACGTTAATTAAGGGTATATTATGGGTAATATATTTTTTTCTTTATTAAAAAAAAATGAATCTGAAGATATAGGGTTCTTGATGTGGTTGTCTTATATTAAAAAAATCGTTGTGTTTTTTTCAACAGCTATGTTTTCATGTTATGCGAGTTCTCAAGATGAAAATATCCTGAAAACGAAAATAGAAGAATTAGAAAAAAAAGTGGAAATTCTTAACAGAAAAATAGATGATTCGGGTCTTAGTGATACAAGCTCCTCTTCTGAGCTAGGAGGAGAGAATTCAGAAAGAATTGCTGAGTTAGAAGAGTCTTTATGGTCTATTGAAGAACGTTTGGGACAAAGAGCTATTGTACAAGCTTTTGATGGTATACGCTTAGATATAGGTGGTTTTATTCACACGGCCTATACAAATATAGATGGAGAAGATAATCGGGATTCTTCCTTCGATAGGCAGAATTTTGAGTTACTAATTGGTGCAGAATTAGATGAAGAGTGGAGTGCATTTTTTGCCGGCGGTTTTCTGAGAGAATCCGATCCTTCTTTGTCTTTTGATAATAGAACTAGTCCAGTATTCAATTCGCGAAACAAAAACCCACAAATTATTGGATGGGTTAATTATTCTGCTAGTAGTTTGTTTAATATGCGCATAGGTCGTATGATTACCCCTCACGGAATTATAAATATAGAGCACTTTCCCGCAACGTTACTAGACCCCGAGCAGCCTCAATTTCTTAGACCTTTCAGTGGCGATACGATTTTTCCAAACTTTGCTACTGGCATTCAATTACATGGGAAAAAATACTTTTCTGTCACTAGCTTTGAATATGCAACTTATGTCACAAACATGTCTTCTAATGCCGATGAACTCCAACTCGGAGGACGCATGGCTCTAGGGTTTATTGACGATAAGCTTTCTTTGGGCGTTAATTATGCGAATGGTACGCGGGCTGATGATGTGAATTACGATATGTCAGGTGTTGATTTCAAATTAGATATTGGTGCTTTACTGTTAAAATCGGAATACTACCAAACTAGCGAAGATACTTCAGGCATGGGAGATATGGATAGAAAAGCATTTTATATTCAACCTGCTATTCAACTTTCTAATACATGGATATTATTTGCCCGCTATGACAGACTTGATAGGGGGGAGGTTATTGGCAAGTCGACAGAAATGGCTGCCGGTTTAAACTTTCTTCCTTCTCCTAGAGTTCGTTTGCGTGCAATCTTTACAGCTAGAGAATATGAAGGTGGTGGTCAGGCTAATGCAGACGCAGATATTATGCAAATTTCTGGAACGTTTAGTTTTTAATTGGGGAGATAACATGAATACAAGAAAAAAGACTTCTGGTTCTAGACATACTATTTTTTTGTTTGTGGTGCTTTTATTATCACAATTAACATTAGCAGACGAGTATGCTGTTGTTGTGAATACAGTAAATCCTTACGATACTGTCGATATATCTAAGGCTAAGAAAGATGTACGCTTGTATTACTTGAAAAATCAAAATCAATGGCCTCATAAAGAAAAAGTAAAAGCTTATGGTTTGCCTTCATCTAGCGCTGGACAATTAGCATTTAATGACGGCGTTCTAAATATGTCAGATTCGGAACTAACTCAGCATTGGCTTAATAAGAAACAGACAACAGGAGAAACACCTCCTAAACCTTTGAAGTCTGATAGAGCAGTACTGACCTTGGTGTCAAAGCGCCCAGGAGCTTTTGGTATCGTCAGCCTCGGTAGCACACAATCGCTTCCTGCTAAAGTTAAAGTGTTATTTACATTTTAAAAAGATAAGACAAGTATGCGCTATTGCCCATCTACCGCTGCTTTTTTTGAAAGTAATATATAACTAAAAAAACTATATAATACGGCCATGAAAAATACGAGAAAATCAGCTAGAGCTAAAGTGTGAGGAAAATAATTAAAATGTGGTAAGTGAAAAAATAGTTCATAGTATATCCGCGTAATAATATTTTTTGATTCTTCCAGATAAGAATACCCATAAAACAATATCCAGCTAGTTTTATAGTTATTAAATAAACATTCCACTGCACATTTTGTTCATAAAAAGGAAACTTCTCAAAGTTTCCTTAGTGGCCCACCTCAATGTCGCTTTACAGCATGCTTTGTTTGAAATCACAGTTGTATGGTTATTGTGTAAAGAACTGGCTGGTATATTTACGGCCATGATCCGAATGAAATAATAGTATTTCCTGGTACTATCTTATTTCAAGGCTCATTTGTAGTGTGAGGATAGTTAATATCGTACTTTGTCGCTTAAAAAATATATAAGCCACATTAAAGCGAATAACTAGATATGGCCAATGCATACCCCGAAAATAAACACAAACACCCCAGACATAGTGCATAGGTTAAGGTGTGAGAGGAAGAAGTCTTAGTAAAAATTGTGTTAAATAATTGAGAGAGACGAGAAGAGTAAAAGTCCATAGAAAATATCATTTCCAATAGAATCCGTAAATAATAAATGTAACGCCTTGTGAGCATATTCCTGCCCAAAATCTTAGCATAAGGTGTATTAAAAAACAGTGTTTTAGATGACATATTGCCTATATGATTTTTTTTCATACAACATGGCTCTTTACACACAAGAACATGAATACATCATGAACATGTGAATAATGTTGATGTTAACTATAAGTGTAGGTTGTGATGATTCGTGCCACGTATGCGACTTTGGTCGTAATGTGTAACAGATAAAAAAAGCGTCCTTGCTGAGTGTTCGTCTTCCTTGGTCTTGCTCCCCCATAGATTATTGATTATTGTCCATTAGTCTTCGGCCAAGACTGCCGGGTCTGCTGGAAATGACAAAGCAATATTTTCTTCAAAAACAATGCCGCGCAAGTTATGACGCATAAACGTGTCTCTAAAATCGTGTCGGCAATAGATCCCGAGATAGTTATCGTATTCACATTTAAACAGGGGTAAATGTGTCAGTTTCTCCTCAATAAAATGCAGTGTGGTGACGTAGTCAAACTCATTTTTTGTGGAGTGTTTTGTATCTAGCCCATTAAATTGTTCGGCAATTTTTAACGGGTTATAAAGATAAGCGCGTGTATCGCCGGAATAGATGGGTAAGAATTCTCCATGCTCTGCCAGCATCCCGTAAAAAATACGGTAAGACTTTTCACTCAACAGCATACACCCGTAGTCGACGATAAGATCGGGAATGGGCAGTAGTGGCCCTTCTTCAAGAGAATTATGAAAACGGAACTTAATGGGTTGCCATTGGTGGGTATAATGTACGGCATTAATCTCGATACCAAAAACACTGTAACGGCCTAACTTTTTCAACAGATCGTTGCTATCCAATTGGTAGGTGGCATAACGATAAAAGTTAGGATGAATTCTGTAAATCATGTGAATGATGTCCTTATGGAAATAATATCAAGCCGGTCAGTTGGCAACTTTCGACCATTGCTGTGTTTGTTCCCGACAAAACCGCAGCCCGGTTAACGGTATTGTTTCAATAATATTTTTAAATCGCTGGTGGCAGACAAGCGCGGATGTCTTGTCTTGTATACCTTTAAAGATCAAGGTATTTTTAGTGGTAGAAATGAGCGTTTTTTTTGTGGCTCGTTTAAGAAACAGGGAAGGGCAGAACACATAGCCAATATGGTCGCTGGCATAAACACGAATAAACGTCCCGTATTTCTTAAGCGCACTGGCGATACAAGGGTAGGCGTGAAGACTGAAATACATCGAATGCCGGTGGACAATAATATCCGGTAACGAGGTATTAATAATCGTGCCTTTGTCAGCGGATGAAAATGTAATATGTGCATGCTGTGACATATCGCTCTCCCATGTTATGATACTGAGGCCGAGTAGCCAGTCGCTACGCAGCGAATATTGGATAGGGGTTGGCCTATCTTGATGGATGCTGTAGAACATAATGAAAAAAAATACATTACCCTACGCTATGGCTAGCGTATAAAAGTGTTAGATTCTTTAAAGTAGTGTGCTATTTTTTTATGTTATGTTTGCATTTTTTTTGTAACCCTCGTCTTTCCATGTGTTTGTTGTAGGCTTCTTCCAATAACTCGTTAATAGACACTGTCTCACCGGCATATGTTTTTTTGTCCTCTACAAGCAGCATGACTTCCCATACTTTATCGCAAGGGATATACCCCGATTTTACCCACCGTGCGACAGCACTCACCGAGACATTCATCGCTTTTGCTAACGCCGCTTGATTACCAAAAATACGTAAGACCTTTTTAATTCCCGGTGTTAGGGTTTTAGAGCGATGTGCAATGCTATAGTGGACTGCCATTTGTTTTACTCGCTGTCAAACTTCTACTATTTTTTAATTGGACGATGTTGCTCAACATCTTGTTATTACGACAACTATGTTGTTTTTCTAGGGCGGTATCAAATGCTCTATGAATCTTATATCTACCTTCAAAGTGTAGAGTGATTGTCATTGTGTTCCATTGAAAGATATCAGCATAGTAACCATTGTAGGCGTGTAAAATAGTACAGAGCGTCGATATATACTGAGCAGAATCATCATCTATCTCTAAAGGGAGTAAAGTCTCTCCTTGATACGCTTCGACAGAAAGCTGACAACTAAACGTTTTTTTTCCTGTCTTAAGCACATATAAATGTAACATGAAAAAATCGTCTTTATATACGTGAAGGATCTGCGTCATTATCTTATTGACGAGTCTTTTGGTATAATCATGTTGCATCCCTTCATAAAGTTGATCCGTAAAGGAATGGGTTTCTGTACAGTCGGCTGGCATATAAATTCTCCGTGTGTAGTTCTCTGTAAAAACTCAGTGATTATCGTACTAACTGGATAACCAAGGCCGGGGATGATTATTGGATAAACCTTCCCATGTGCGTATTTTTTTGAAGGTCTCTTCGTCTAAGCGCTTTAATTCTGACTGACCTTGCATCACGCTATAGGCGGCATGTATATCGCGATCAAATTTGTATTGAAAGATATAGCGCTGATCGTCATGGATGATTAAGCGTGCTTTGTTCCACTTTTGATTGAATGGCTTAATTCGGGTGCAATCGTGTAAAATTTCTAGCCGCTTATCGAAATGTGCTTTCTTTTCTTTAGGATAAAATAAATTGCTTAGCTGTAATGAATCATCTAGTTTATTTTTAGCCTCGATAATACATGTATGATTATTTGGTTTGATAAAATAAATTTCTACAGGGTAAATTGTATCTATATTTCTGACCCCTTTTTGTATAAGTTTAATAAGCTCTTGTAATACGCATATAGCTGCGTTAGATGCGATATCAACTAGATTTCCCTTCACTTCAATCATGACTTCTACCATCCAAGTTTTTAAATATAGTGAAATTCTTGCAATGGCTTTAAAAACTATACTTACAGACAGTAGCCACCGTTAAACGACTAAAATTAGTTGTTTAAGCCCACTATATAATTTCGAATATTCTAAATTCCTAAACCCGATATGGAATTAAGATTGGTTAGTCTCTAGATTACCAAAATTGCATTTTAAATGCAATTTAAAGTTGCATTTAAAATGCAAGTTGAAAGCTAAAGGGAGTATGTTAGCCGGTATTTTTACCATGCAGTGCACTTTTAATTGTACTTTCAATAATTGAATGGTCTACGGACAGCAGCTTTTTAATGGTATTGATTTTATGCTTGATAGAAAAGTCAAATAAGAGGGTATTCATTTCTTTTAGCTTTTTGACGTCAAAATCACCGTCAATCTTCTCAATTATGAATACATCTAAATATGACTGGAATAAGTCACTATCGACAAGAGGGATTTTTTGAAATGGGTTTTCAACTCCACGTCCATCGCCAGTAAATAACCAGGCGGCGACACCAATGGGATCAAATTCCCAATCTGTGTTAGATAAGAGAGTATCAACAATATCTGCAACAGTAGGAAAAGTTGGAGGTTTGTCTGTTGTGCACCAGTTTTTGAATGTATTATGGGATGTACCACATATAGAAGCACCTTCCGCATGAAGCCCTCTCTGACGTGGTAAACCTGACAGTACACACATGAATACAAATCTCGCAGAAAAACCACGAACTACATTAGGTTTTTCAAACTTGCTTATCATGCATTACTCCTACATAAAATTTTCAGATGTTATAATACTTTGCAAATACAGATGGTTGACAGAAACTCTAGAGTTAAAGACGGTAGAAATCAATACATATTATGAGGAACTTATTATTTCTTAGTTTAGTACTCTATTTATCGGCTCAAAGTACCGTGTTAGCTAATGTTGAGTTTCTCTATCCGCCAGAATCAGCGAAAGCTTCAAAGTTTGCAGAGCAGATCAAAAAAACAACAAGCAGCCTTAGTTTAGGGAAACATCTTGTGACTGTAACTATAGGAACTGATTCCCTTAAAGCAGCTATTTTGAATAAGCGCCCTAACATTGTAGCTACCTATATAACTTCAATTGACTTCAATAGAATTATCCAATCACATGATAATATTGACGAGCTTAACATAGGCGCAGTTTTTCACAATGCATCACCAAAGTTAGTTATTTCAATAGCAAGTAAACTTTTACCTTATAAGAAAGTCATTGCGCTTAAAACACTACCTGAAAATAATGATTTTTACGACATCTTCGATTCTAATGTAAGCTGGATCGAGCTTAGAGATAAAAGAAAGAGTAGTCTTTTGGATTATATACCAAGAGATCGTTCCGTCTTTATCATTTTTCCTGATTTTCAATTCTTTGATAATAATGTAATTCGGAAGTTTATCCGTGACTTATATTTTGACCGTAATGTATTTACTATAGGATTTAATAAGGATCATACAAAAATGGGAGCGCTAGTTTCCATTTATCCAAAAGAACTTTATCAGCATAAAGAGGTAGTGACACAGATACTACTTGCAAGCGATGGAAAAGCGATCCAAGGGAAATACATTGAGAATATAAATATATCATTAAATCGTGCACTAGCTAATAGTCTAGATATTCCTCTCAAAATAGTAGATCAACTGGAAAAAGCTATTAAAGAGGATAGGCTATGATATCTGCCAATATGACAAAGAACTCAAGCATTCGAAAGATATTTATGGTATTGCTTTTCTTTTCGTTTCTTTTTTCATTGATATCATCGTCAGTTATTGGGTTCCTTAAAGCCCACAAAGATACATTAAGCGAAATAGAAATTATCAGTACTTCAGCATTTAATCAGTTAAAACGAGTATCTACTGACGCAGTTAAAGGCTTCGATATTGATTATTTTGAAGTATTTGCAGAATCTATAATTGAAAGTACTTCAGTGATACAGGTCGAGTTGAGAAATAATAATGGGTTTTTAGTATCAGAAGTTTCATCAGGAGAATTTATATCATTAAAGATTAGTGATGTAATTAACAAAAGATTTGAAGTATTTGAGAAGTCCTCAGATAGCTTAGAAATTGAAGAAAAAGTCGGCATATTAATTGTTCATATCAATAAAGATCAGATTCGAAAGGGGTCTTATTCGATAATTGTATGGCATATCATAACAACCTCTTTAATTTTTGGAATAATTATACTTGTTGTATTCTTATTTTTGGGATATAGACTAGATGCTATACATAAAGCAGAACAACAAAAAAAATCAACAGAAGATTCATATAGCGAATTATTACTCTCATTATATGAAAAAATATCACCGATACAAAGAGGCTTGGTTGATATTCAAGATGCTTTGATTTGTGGAGATTCCCACACTCAAAAGAATATACCTAACAAAATAACAAAGATCACAAGATCCTTTAATGAAATCATTTCATCATTTGAAAAAAATATTTTGCCTGTAAGGGTACATTCCTATGCATATAAAATAGATGAGTTTGTCGACTACATACAGTCAGATTTGTTATGTGTAGTTAACGTTAACGTCAGTGAAGAATTTAGGCATTTGTACTTAAAGATTGATGATCTCTGGACTAAAAAATATATTTTAGCTTTGATCAAATTAGTGAGTGGTTCATTAGATGAACCTAATGTTATTATAAATATATCATTGAAGGCTTCAAAAGAATCAACTGTTTCAAAACTTATCATTGTGATAATGATGCCTAATAGCCGAGTTTGTGATGATAAAACTATCGAATCTTTTTCTCATATTTTAGATACGAAGAAGTTGGTAGCAGTAGGAGGGTGTGATAGTTCAGAAATAATGCTAATTAATTTTTTCAATACTATATTCAATCCAGAAATAAAAGCCCAATTTATAGGCCAGCCAATAGTTGCCGTTTCTTTGACGGTAGCTAGTAGCACAGAAAAAAACAACCTCACTGATGAACTCTCAATACCAAATATTATAATTGTTACTGAAGACCCTTCAATTATTGAGTTGTCGAATACAATTTTAGATACATGTTCTTATCAAGACGCCATCGAGAATCTCGAAGAAATTAAAATGCATTCCTATATAATTTTGGATTGTAGCGATAATTTTAATGAAAGCTTAAAAATTTCCAATTTGTTAAATGAGAAGTCAAGAAGCCTTTTAGGCTGCCTAATTTATAAAACCGAATTGCAAGATAAAGATATTTTATTATCTTTAACGAATTCAAAATTTGATTTTTTGATGAAAAAACCGTTTTCACTAACAACGTTAATTGAAAAAATAAGGCATGTCTCTAAACCAGAATACTCAGGTTTTTATGATGAGCTAAAAGAGTATAGATTAAAAACACCTTTGGTAGTCATAAATAACGACAAAAAAAATTAATTTTTATTGGATTAATGGTAACGTAAATGAAACTAGCAACCTTTATATACAACGATGTGGAAACTTGGGGGATAAACGTCAATGGTAAACTTATAGATATTCCTTCTTGCGAAAGAGAACTTGGAGTTAAACTACCTTTTGATAATGTTTTATCAATGGTGAAATATGGGAAAAATGGTATTAAGTTAGTTGATGAACTAGTATCAAAGGTTGATTTTTCTATTTCCAAATATCTAGTTATAGAGCCTGACGAAGTAGTGTTTTTAGCACCGATACAAGTTCCTGAATCTATTCGTGATTTTGGTTTGTTTGAAAAACATTTAATAAATATTATTCGTTTCTTCGTCTTAGGAAAGTTCTCAGCATTTGATAAAAAGCTTGAAAAACTTACTAATGGTAAATTTTCACTTGCAAAGAAAATAAATAAGAATTGGTATCATAGTCCTTCATATTATAAAGGCAACCGATTTGCAATGATTGGACATAATGCTCATGTTAAAATTCCTTCCGGCTGCAGAGCATTTGATTTTGAACTCGAATTAGGCGTTTATCTCTGCTCTGAAGCAGCTAATATAACCAAAGAAAATGCCAAAAACCATATTTTTGGCGTCACATTATTTAATGACTTTACTGCTAGAGATATTCAAGGTAGAGAAATGGGTACTAGGATGGGGCCAGCAAAAGGTAAAGATTTTGATCGTGGGTATTCTACCGGACCTTATTTAGTTACCACAGATGAACTTGATATTGATGATATTGAATGCCAAGTCTACGTAAATGGTAAGCTTTTTGGAGGGGGAAATACTGACGAAATGCATTGGTCGTTTGAAGAAGTTATTGAATATACTTCAAAGAACGAAACACTATATCCTGGAGAGCTAATAGGATCTGGGACTATTACAGGAAAAATAGGAAGCGGCTGTGGTGCTGAAATTGGTCAATTTTTAAAGCCTGGTGATACCGTCGAATTAAAAAACAGTGTGATCGGAACACTGAAAAATATAGTTGATTAAAGAACATTGGCGGTTGACGAAGATACACCGCCAATATTTGCAGTATCTAATAATCAAATGAAATTGTAAGAACTGCATGCAATTTATCTTCAAATCTTGAGCGAATCAAGCGAAAGTCACTGATATCTTCAGTATTTGTGGTTGCCATCTTAAACTGTTCTTTATTGTCGTAGTACTGAAGAAGTAATGCAATTTTCGGTGAAAAGTTTCTAAACTGGTTGAATTTTTTACTCAAATTGAATGTATACTCTCTATATTCAATATTCGCAATATTGTTATAGTTGATCGAAAAAGCTATACCCCAGGCATTATTTATAAGTTTAGAAATATAAATGCTTCCCGTATTTTGGCTATAAAGAGACTCTTCGAGACGGGTATTCGATTCATTATCTATATAAGCATAAGTGACGCCTACTTTAGTGTTACTATTGAAATCATACCTAAGTTGACTTTCTAAACCGGTTAATTCAACTTTGCCGTCATTTAGGCCGCTCCACAGTGTCGCATCACCCAATGTGCTAAGTAAATTTTTAAGTTTCTCATTGAATAATTTAATATCATATTCAAGCCCAAACTTTGGTAATTTTGCATAATATACTAGTTCTATTGACTCAATTTCTTCAGGCCCTGCATCTGGATTAGCTAGGTTAGTAAATGCGTAAACATTGTTATCATTTATCAGTTCACCTGTTCTACGGTCTGTTAGTCTTACTGTGCGATTTAACTCGGATTCTCTTGTCAAAAACGGTGGAATCACAGTTGATTGTGCACCAATAATTTTTATTGTATGGTTGTTACTGATTAAATAATTAAGGGCTATTCTAGGAGAAAACTCTTCGGCATCAACTAGATCAAAGTGCTCATACATTGCACCTAGATTAGCATATAGTTTATTAGTTAATTGAAACTCCGCATGTAAGAAAGATCGAAATTGGGTTTCACTAATTTCTCGATTACCATAAAGGGATTCTGACTCAGTAGATACTGACGTTCCACCGATTCCAGAAATTAATCTAAACTTTTCCGTAACTTGATAGGCATGTTCATAATTTAAATCGAATGAGCGTTCATAGGTTGGTTCCTTGTAGTAACTACAATAGTCTCTTCTCCTACCTTCTGGGAATGAACTATTAATTCTTGCTTCGTATGCTTCATATGCTATAAGTTGCTCTGGTGTCAGCTCAGATCGATCCTCAATTCCTAACTCAATAGCTCTTGTCCATATACTCGGCCCAAATTCAAATAATCTTGCTTCTTCCTCCCAGTAGAATGAATTAGCAAATCTACAGTTGGTACTTTCTTCAGTTGACTTATTGAAATTTACATTCAAATGGTATTTAGATGTATGATTTTGGTCAAACCTAGTTTCACCCTTTAACGTGAAGAAAGAATTCTGGTTTTCAGTATATACAATTGGGAATGGGTCATCAGCGTATTCTCTGAAAAAGAGTTCCGGACGAGATGTATAATCCAGGTCAGATATTTTTGTATCTATATCCAATGTCGTATTTTTTAACTCAATCTTCAGCGATGAGTTAATATAAACTAGTTCATGGCTATCGTGAGCCGTTTCCCAGCCATTTTGCACATTAGTAATATCATCACCAAATGCTGGATCGCCATTAGCCAAATCATCTGGTATGAAATCTTGATCATAGCCATCATCTTGTCTATGCCCAATTTCAACAACAAATTCTGTTTCATCGTTAGTTATTACATGTTTGAGCCGAGCATGGCGGGTATTATTAGAGCCAGTACGTACCAAAAAGCCGCTTTTATCTCTTGAAGGTTTTTTTAGAATAATATTAATAGTTGCTTGACCCGCGTGAGTACCGTACAACACAGCTAACGGAGATCTTGCTACTTCTATTCTATCAACTCTAGTGATATCAAAAGGCATGGCATTCCAATCGACTACACCATCAGAAGCTGTGTGAATTCTTATGCCGTCGACTAAGACTAAATTCCTCCTAGTCCTATTAGCGTTAGTACCATGATAAGTTACCTTTGGGCCGTTAAAGCCTTTAATAACTTGAAACCCAGCAACATATCGAAAAATATCTTCTAGTTTTACAATACCTAAACTTTCAAAGGTTTCTGATTCTATAACTGTCATTGCGGATGGTGCTTCATGACGTGTTTGTTTAACCTTTGAGGCTGTTACAACTGTATCGGAATATTCGTTGATGTTATCGTCAAGTAATGGATCATTGGCTTGAGATATTGCAGGAAACAGTAGTAATAATACCATCAATCGATTGACTTCTTTTTCCATAGTTTGATCCAGTAGAAACGTCCTAACATTTACGTTTTGCGATAATGAAGAACTTAGGCTGCAAAACTTTGGTTATTATTAAAGCTAAACAATTATTAACAATACAAAATCTATTGCCTTTCATTTTTTATATTCTTTCTAGTTGAAAAATCCGCCGTATATTGAAAAGTAGTCTTCAATGTGTCAAGGCGTCGTCTTTATAAATGGGCTTTGAGAATTTAGAAAGTCGGACTGAAATCATTCTTTTGTCGCAATAATTATTTTTAATGGGTGGTAAGTCTATTTTTTGCTCACCAATATTTTAATAAATTTAATAAGGTTAAATATTCTATGTGCAGGGCAATTCCTAAAAAACATAATATCCATGGGTGAGCAGAGACAAATTGATACTCACAGGTTTGCTTAATACTGTTCAACGAAGCTTGCTGAAGTGCGTAAGCTATGTGTAAGAGAAGCCCGCTAGAAGGCTGTTTATGCTAATGTTTCCCTTATCGCTTTTTTAATCGTAAATTTATGCAATGTATAGCTGTTGGACGAAAATTAAAGCTTATAAATACTCCTAGTTCATTGATTTTATTATATATGTTTTTAAGTTATATAGGCTTTTGTTTAGTATAATTGGTATTCTATTTGTATTTTAATTAATCCCAAAAAGCCCTAATTTTCTCCGTTCTGAGTAAGGTTTGCGTATTTCTTTCTGGGTAGCCATTGCCCTCAAAAAACCATTATAAAAGTCCGTCGCTAAGTTACTGATTTATAAGGAAATAATTTTTCGACATCGACGGACTTCGAAAGTGGTGCCTAGTAGAGTGAGAGAGAATATAGGGGAGAAGAGAGAATTTGATGCTATGAAGTCCGGGATCAAAAAATAGCCGAAGTCCGCAAACCCTTGCCAGTTCTGGGCTGTAGCGAGGCGTACAGCCATAAAAAAAGCCAACCTGATAGGGGTTGGCTTTGTGGTCTTGGTGGAGGGGAGGGGACTCGGTTCAAACCCCTTCTGTGATGTATTTAGGCTTAGCGGTAACTGCTAGTAAGTATTGGTAAGCTCATGAAACGCTACCTTCCTACCTTGGTATATATCTTTTTGGTATATGCTCGTTAGGTGGTTTTTGGCGCAGCGTTATCTACTAAGTGATAGAATTAAATCATTGTATTTGGCTGAGAGTGAGGTAGATTACACACCTCTCGTTGAATATCGGATATATTGTATTTTAAATAAAGGCAATAGATATCTAGATTCAGTATGAATGCAAATAAGATATGAGAGTCGCTTAAAGCGTCTGAGCCATATCCAACGTCAAGCAGAGAGCTTGAAACTATGTTAAACGATAAAGGTGTTTATGATGCTCTGGGTCGAGTTGCCGAAAGTCGTCTACGTAATACATCAGTAGAAGATATAGTGGCAGTCGCTCTCGCTGTATGGCATGAAGGCTTTGTTCCCGATGTTTCATGGGCAAAAAAATTAAACCCCACGAGCCAGCGAGTCGTCGGCTATGCGTTAGAGTTTTTGGCAGGCTTTAATGTGCTTTGTCATGAAGAGCGTGAATGCCTATTGAGCTTCTCTAATCAACTGCGCTCCGCTGATATACCTTATGTTGAGCCTGATCCTCATAGGGATGATCTAGCAACGGACTGGGGGCTTAAGCATGATATAACACCATACTTTGAACACCTTTCTCACTTTCAGACTCGTCATTATGGACATAATTCAGAGTATAAACGCCCATCGCCAAATTTTGTTTTATAACAATAGCTGAATCATTTCCTATAAAATAAATTTCTAATTATCCAGCCAACTTTCATTTTACAGAAAAGTTTTGGCACGCTTTACTGTTTAATATAAGATGCTCAGTATTTTTGTTTTTTATCTGCTTTTATTAAATTAATTAGATAGTATAATTCTAGTTTACGTTGAGACGTCTAAAATCTATGCAAATATAGACGGTGTGGCTAATTCACAACTGTTCAAACTAAAGATTTAATATAACTTTAAATAAATTAAGTGAAGCTTCCCTTAAATTCACTTAATTAGAATAATGCCTATAACCAAGCTGAAACAAAAGTGAGGAAGTATGAGCAAAAAACAATCGTTAGAGAAGTTAAGTAATATTATTGATGAGCAATCGACAATTGATACTCATATATTCTATCGAAATAGTTTCGCTATATCATGTTATCTAGTAGAGCAAGGAGAAGTGGTCGCTGCTAAAAAGCAATTACGATACCTGTTTCGCGTATTGGGTAACGACAATAGAAAAACATATTTTTCTAATATAGTAGATTCAATTGAAGAATATGCAACTGAATATGCATATGAAATTTCAGCAAATTTGGAAATTAACAAACTTTTTACAAACGCAACATGATAAATTACAGTATTAGGCTATAGATAATAGAGTTTTAAAAGTGTGAAATCAAGTTCATCACTATTAACTGAATCATAAGGCGCTGCTTCAGAAAGGTTATAATTTAACCCGCATTGACACTTAAATATATTTAACCACTAAAAAATAGGGGGTAGCTGGGTACTTCCTGTGAACTATTTATAATAAAGAAAGGTTATATTATTAATAAAAAACGCCTAGCGTCTTAATGTTAAAGGCGCTATTTATTATTGCAGAATTTATAAATAGCTTTTATCTGGCATCATTAAAAACTTGAGTTTTTTCCTATATTTAAAATATGTTTTTAATTTAGTGAAGTAAGTTATAGGGTTTATTGATAGTTAATTTTAAATTTCAGGCTAAATGCAGTTACAAAGAATTACCTGATTACCATCAATATTAAGTATGTTTAAAAAAGTATTGCAGCCATAGCGACTAAGTAGTTGAGGGGTGTGTTTCATGGTTAAAAATCAGATCCAATTTCAATTAGAGCTTTTTTATCACAAGCAGACATTTAGTTAACGATAACGAACGGGTGCTTCTTCCACATTACTGCCGCACAAAAACCAAGCTATGGCGTATTAGTATCTACAAAGTGGTCATTCGAGAGAAAGCTAAGTTAACAGGCAATAACACTAAGGTAAAGTGCATAGCACCGTAGTGTTATTGCTCCAGTGAGCGAGTTAAGCTCGCTTATTATGCAGTTTAATCAGTAATTTCTTCTAACATGACTAATCCTTTTTTCACTTCAGAGATTAAGTTAGTTTTTAGTGATAGCCAGTTATGTCTATAAACTCCATCTACCTTACTGGATGTTAATCTCTCATACTGATGAGTTGCATCAAATTGCTCCTTTTTATTAGCTTTTGATAAAAATTTATCATCTGACATTTGTTGGTTAACCTGAATCCCATCAGAAGCCTTATTTTCCACGAAGATATGATATTCATTTGTCTCTTCATAACCCCTATGCCATCCAGATCGACCCAAAACAAATACTGTTGCTAATAGTGCATAATCATTCTCGCTTAGTGAATTAATATAGTCATGCATCTGCCGTGAAGCTATCGGTATTTCTTCTATGGTGCTATAGATCGTATAAATTCGATTCACTTTTTGATAACTCCTTGTTATATTATTTATTAATTTTTGTGATTCTGTTCACTTAACTGCATAACAGATATTGGTCGGAATTCCCGTCTATCCACAACGGCTTTCCGATAGACTTTGTATATAAAACTCTAACAGGTTCAAGGCGTTACAACAATATACTGAAACAGATAATGTCTACAAAGGACGATTTTTTGTCTTTAATGCTATCATTTTTTTATATCGCTAAAGACTTATCTGACGCCATACTATTTTTTGATATTGATGTAAAAACCATACCATTGTTACAGAGAAAGCCAAACACTGAAGCAGTAGTATTTAAAAAACAATCATTCAATATATAACCTAGCGGAGTCTGTTTGGTTAGCAATGTGAGAGCTACAATTAAGAAAATACTTAGTATTGCATTGCTTGACCCTAGGAAAATTACTATTTTTTGACGCGTTTCAGTTGATTTCTTATACCCATTTGAAACTCCCAAGATTTGATTTTTAAGAAAGTAGTATGACTCTAGTTCTGATTCAGTCTTTCCTAAGTTCGAAATATACTTTAATTCTAAACTTCTTATTGCTGAAGGCATACTTATTTTAATTTCAAAGCTGAATAACCAACAAGAGCTAAATTTATCAATGCCCACATTACAAGTGAAATTCTAAGATATTTAATTTTCACTTCTAACTCCTAACGTCTCAAGAAGAGGGCAGTTTACTGTGTATCAGTTGCTTGGCTTGATGTGCCCAGTATGGGCACATCCTTGTGGGGCAAGTCCCCTAGATTAAAATCTAATGATATCGCTGCAAACCCTAAGAGAACAATCCTATCAGCATTTGTTAGTTACATCATTACCGATTATTTTTGAAGTTTATCAGCCATCATTTTGAATCTTTCAGCATGTTGCGGCTTTAATTTGAACTGCATATATTAACACCTTTGAAATCGACGTATTGACCATCCATGTATATTCTCATGTTTTGAATTTTTCTATGTTGTGAAAACGGGAATGGTTGAGAGGTTGATAAGTCAAAATTCATTAAAGCCAGTGCTTTGTCGTTAGGAGAAAACATTCTTTTAGCTGTCTTTCCAGTTGATCTTCCTATTTGTGCAAATACTGCATAAGCCTCACTGCCTTGTTCATCAAGTATTGAGGAATAATCGCTATTTAAGGTGATGCGTTTTTTAGAATTTGCCTTTTTTGTTATTCTGTAAGTGCATTCTAATAGAGAAGACTTCAATACACATTTTAAAACATCGATATTAAAGTCTTCGGTTCTTGCTGTTGGTAACTCCCCATTTATTGCGGTACAAGGCAAAAGAGTATTTTTATCGTTGTCTAAATTTTGAGAGTATCCGAGCAGTCGATTGAGTATTTTATCTATATGCGGCTCCATACAGGCTCGAATATTTTGAAGATTTTCATGTTGAAGTTCATCCCTTAAACCATTGACTATTCCTCTAGCTTCCTCTGATCTAAAATTAAATGAGCCAGATGCGCCTTTTTTTATAAAAGATAGTCCGCCTCCCCCGGATGCTTCAACATCAATACTTTCTCCAGAAGCGCAAGCTGTTTTAAGAAAGTCTATCGCTCCAGCTATTCTTCCAGAATCAAATTCTTCAGCATTCCCTGTAGATACAAAGATAGCTACTAAAAATATCAGTAGTTTATTCATTGACTGTCCTATTGTTAAATGAGTTACATTTTTGCCATTATACATTCATTAAAAGCTGTAAACAGATGTTAGATTTGCTACGGGTGAGCAATATAGTCACAAAGAGAGTCTTTTTGTCGCCAAAGTTTTTTTCGTTAATGGTAGGTTGCCTCAATTGTTAGCTGACAAACGGATTGAAAAATGGTATTTCATGTTGATTTATATAAGAGTATTCCAATTGTGGCAATGGGTAACTACTATCCAGTTAGTTCAGGCTCTGTTGATATTCATAGCCGTCAGATTCTTGATTTTAAAGACGGTAAAGATGAAGCCGTTTCTGTCTTCTCTAACAAACTTATTACCTACTTACGCGGAAAAGGACTAGGTCGTCAACCCGTCTTTGTTGCAACGATTCCATCGTCAACACACGGTAGGTCTCATGCAGGCTTCGCTAAGCTAATTAAGAACCTATCCTTTGAGTTTTCAGTCCAAAACCCTGATTATAATTTAATCCTACGCACCAAGACAAAGCTAGCGGCTCACAAAGGTGGTAGTAGGAGGAAAGAGGATGCACTAGCATCGACAGCTATTCCAATTGATATTGCACGAAAGATTGGAGGTAGATCTGTTATCCTACTCGACGATATAACGACAACAACTAATTCAATAAAAGCAGGCATTGATGTATTAACGGATGCTGGTGCATTAGTTAGAATCGCGGTAGTGTTAGGCAGAACAATGAGAAGATAGAGCAGCCAACTGTGCAGCAAAATACAGAAATACATGCAATAGACCAAGATTCTGATCATTATCCAGACAGTCTTCGTAATATCATGAGTCCCCCACGCATACTTTACGCTCGAGGCAACTTAGATTTGCTCGTGTCTTCTCTAGGTGTGGCGATTGTTGGCACACGTAATGCCACAACTAATGGCTTAAAAATAACAAATAGAATAGCTCGCCACTGTGTTAGCTTGGGAGCGACAGTGGTCAGTGGGCTTGCTTTAGGTATTGATGCTGAAGCCCATAGGGGGTGTCTAGACGTAGCTGGAAACACGATTGCTGTGTTGGCCCATGGTTTACATACGGCGGAACCAAAGGCCAATCAACAGCTAGGCTACCAAATATTGGAATCTGGTGGTCTATGGGTTTCAGAACATCCAGAAGGTGCTCGAGCGAGTAGACAAAACTTTGTGCCACGTAACCGCATACAAGTCGGATTATCTAAGTGTTCCATTATTGTCGAATCTGATGTTAGAAGCGGCACAACAACGCATGCTAAATTCTGTGTTCAGGAAAAACATCCACTGTTTGCAGTTATTCCTCAAGAAGGAAACCCTCTAAAATTACATTGTAAAGGGCCAGAAATGATGGTGAGAGATATGGGGGCGAAAGCGCTTGTTACTAAAGACGACTACTCATTCATTGAAGCGGCTTTGAATTTTTGATAATGGGTAGGAAATACGTTGTATTTTTAATTAATCACTTTTTATATAGAGCTTTAATTTTATGGAGAGAAGTTTAAAAACATCACCCTCACACTCTATTATCTTATCTGTGCTAGCTGCTATCCCAGCAATAGTGGCTTTAAAAATAGAAGGGTTTGCTTGGTTGCTGTATCTTTGCGGCATAATATTATTGTTAAATATTAGTAGTTTTGTATGGGATCTACTTCTAGCGAAAATAGTGAAGAAAACCATTTTATCTATAACATTAAGGAAACACTTAAAAAGTAATTTTGAAGAATATTTAATGATGATTGAGAAATTTAGAATTCTTGAAGACCTGGAATCCGCATTATCATCAAGTCATATAAACTGGAAAGATAAACAACCACCTAGTTATTGCAATATTGGAAATACATTAGGTTCTGTAAAAAATAATCTTAATATAATTCCGTTAGAGCATAGGATTATAGCTACTAATGTTATGTTTATAGAAATAGTTAGGTCGTTTGATCGCTGGCTCTATATTTGCGATGGAATGTTAAGGCAAGGAGAAGCGCATTATAAAAACGAAGAGTCGCAAAATAAGGTTATACGTTTGGCAGATAATTATCATCGATTGACTATAACGCATGATGACTTTTGTAAATTAGTTAATACCAAACTGCGTGATAAAGATTGTCAGATGATTGAATTATATTGCCAAGCTCATGATTTTAATTGGAAAAAAGCTGAACCAAGGCAGGGAGAGTTAAACTAGCTTCTTTATATACAGACCTTTAGAGTTTTGAAAATTTTTCAAATATATTGAGAGTAAGAATATGACATGGGGTTTTCTAAAAGACTTTATAGCTCAGTCAGGGCTAGAAGTATATTTTGCATTTGTAATATTTCTTATGATCAAGTTGTATCCTAGTCTTAAAGTGTATCATAACAAAATTAAAACTCTTGAAAAGGAAGAGTTTGAGATAATGTCAGATATTTTAACTGATAAAACCAAAGTAAATACCAAGTTTATGTTAGAGCAATTAATTGAAAAGAAGTATGGGAGGGCAATTTCTTGGCGTGAAATATCATTTTTGTTTTCTTTGCAATCTCCTTCTGAAGCTCTATCTCAATATATTTCATGTAGAAACTTCTTGGTTTTCAATGTTTCTGATAAAAAACCTAGCTTTAGAGGCCTTTTTCAAAAGAGGTGGTACAGAAGGGTAAGAAAGCTATGGAATGCTATCTGGTATTTTTTCTTCTCATTCCTGGGTTTGAGCTTGATTCCTACTTCTATATGGGTATTAGGAGAAAAAGGAATATTTTGGTTTATGGGAACGTTGATTTTTCTATTTTATTCTCTTGGTGTTGCCTACCTTTGCCTACGGGGCTTTGGAGTATTAACAGACAGTGAAAAATTCATGGACGCAGTTGATCATAATGACAAAACACAGACATGGCTTTACTGAAAGAGTATAATATTATAGCTCTAGGTAGTTAACTGAATCTAATGCCAGTTAGAGTGATTGCCATACAGTTTTTGTGTTGAATAAACTGACTATTATTATCAAAAAAACTATATAATGAAAATCTAGATAATACATAGCTAAAAATATGGTGCGACGTTTATTCTTTGAAATTCATGAAGGTGTTAGGTCGCGCAACCATAAAAAATGACAAATTTAACAACAGCACCGATTGTCTTACTGATAGCAAAGTTAATAACGGCTTTCATTTTAATAAGAAATAGATTAAATAAATGTCTAAAGAATTTATCAAACAACGTATATGTATATATGCTGGGATGGATATTGATCCAACGATTGATAGTCAAGTCGTAGAGATATTGAAAAAGCGATTCAATGTATTATTGCCCCAAAGAGCTTCTTTAGATGAGGCATTAGAAGCTGCTGTATTTTCTCATGAAATTATCAGTTTAATTATCAAATATCGATCACTAGTAAAAAGCCAAAGTAAGCGAAACTGAAGCAATGACATTCTTAGATTTTTTTTCAAATAAAAAAGTACAGCCTGAACCTATAGAAGAAAAATATAATATTATTGATATAGAACTAAGCCAACAAGAGGCCGATACATTCGTTAATAGTGGGGGTGATTATTGCCCATGTTGTGGTTCAACGGATATTGTTGGTGATGGCCCTGAGATGTATGAAGGGCGACACGAGCATATATTTCAATGTAATAGTTGTGAGGCTAATTGGGTGTGTGGCTATAAAATCTGTAGTGTTAGCAATATAACGAAAACGGAAAAAGTATGAAGCGTGGTGTATTTATAATAATATTTTTATATGATAACTAAGTCACCGTAACTACGTGTGGGTTAGGCTTTAAGGTGTACATGACAACAACTAATACTATGTTCTCTCGAAAAATATGGCGCACCAAGTTTTCTTGTTAAGCTTAGCTAGTTTATTGTTTATTTAAAAATAGAGTAGTATATGCAGTTGAATTTATGTTAGTAGAATGATTCCTACTTAATGGTTAGTATATAGGTATAATGTTCGTCAAATTTTGTAATGTATGTAATTTCTGTTAAGCAAATCCTAGTGAAGGAATTTTATGAAAAATCACATCTTTTTAATACTACTTCTTTGTTTACAACTATTCGCTTGCAGTGACACATCTCAAGTTAATACAGAAAGACATCAAGAGCTAACAAGGCTTTATACAGGTAAGAAGGTTCCGTATGCAGAACATGATGTATTAGGGAGTCCTGAAACGTTATCTGGCACCAACAATATGCAGTGGGTAGCGTATTACCCTAAAGCAGATTTTACGATTGTTACAAATAAAAAGACAGATATTGTGCGTACTGTTTACTTGGGGCGACACGAATTGTAAACAAGTATTTTCTGAGCTGGTTATGCAAGTTTTCTCGACTATTACTATTAATAGGTACCTCTTATATTGAAAGCATCTCTATGTGAGGCTTCTATATTAGAGCACTAAAGTTCTACGTCAAACTGCATGATCCTATAATGGCGAATTGGTCATGTCTTCACTAAAGACGAGTCCTTTCAATTCCAAAGCGTCGATTAGGTGTTTAAAGCGCTCTGAGCAATAAATATTCTTATAGCGGTTATATTCTGTAAGAAAGATAAGTTGGTCTTTGACGGCGTTATCTTTGAAGATAATTTTGCTTGCCTCGATATCACCTAATATATTTGTTGAGCGTTCACTTTTTTTTGTATCTACTGCATCAATGCTCATTTTTTTTGTTGCATGCAATAGCCAGTAAGGAATGTGTTCGCATGTTAGCGGTAGCCATTCGCCATAAGCTTCCAGCTCGTCTTTAAGTGCATGGTAAGATTTTTCATTACAGATAAAATTATTTGTTGTCCCCCAGAGTGTAATGTCAGGGGGATGAATTACAGATCCACTATCACTGTCATCAATAAACTCAGTCTTAATGGGCTTCCAAAAATCCGCCCAGTAGTCTTGATCAAGTAAAAAGTAGTCACCGATGGTGTGTTCAATATCATCCACAGAAAGATAGCCATTCATGTAGCGTGTTTTATCTGCTCTGAGCTTATACGTTTTCACTAGGGTAAGCCTTTGCCCTTGGGTAACATGACATATTCTGGCATGTTGCCCGTGTAGAGCATTTGAGAAATCAGCTTGAGTCTATTTCTGAAAGCATCCGCTTGTCGGTGGCTGGAAAGTAGCGAGTTAATCCAGAAATAATAGTTATACCGGTGTATGCGGCTATGTGGGGGTGCTTTAGGCATGGCCGGATGAGGGGTTGCCGCGATATTTTCTGGTAACCAGCAGCCATTATCCACATCATCAATCCCGATTTTAAGCTTCGACATAATAAGTCTTATGGCGGCGGCCAAAGGATGTTTACCTGCTACAATTGCATGGGCGTGTGTTCTCGCAGGGCGAGGCCCAAATTTCTCTTCTAAATGCTTTCCGAGTATGTGTGATTTGTGCTCTTCGCTTCGTAGGCTTTGGCTATTCTTTTTGGCCGTTTCTTCTCGGTAAGACTCAATACCGGATTGAACGCTAGCCATTACTTTAATTTGATTAATCTCACTAAGTGTGAGTTCACCTTGAAGTTTTTCGACAATGTTGATAATCGTGCGATCGACTAAGTTCAATTCATAATATTTAGTGAGTACGTGAGGAACTGGCATGTATATAAATCCTTGGTCAGTGTGATCATACTTCAGACTCTTCCAAAAATGACGCGATTGTTGTAGACACAATCGTCATTGACACCTAACCATAGTATTACCGATGATATGTTGTGGCAACCCTTGGCATTGTTGACATGATTATTCCTGCTGACATAGGCCAAACTTCTCCCTTTGCTCTTCCCATCCCATAGGCGTATCCGCCCCTAACTCTTGAATAGTCAAAGTATCCGGCACCTTTTCATCAAGAATCGCCTGAATAATATCAGGCGCCAATATATTAAGATTTAATATACGACTGACATAACTATTATCCACACCCTCTTTGTTAGCTAACTCTTTTATTGAGCCATAGACGCCGCTGTTGAGTTTTTGCTCCCACTCATAAGCCCTCGCTAGCGCTAATTGAAGTGGCGTGGGCTGGCTATCCCAGGGGCGGTAGTCGCTATCTGTACTGCCAGGGAGGGTAATAATCTTACGGCCACTGCGTACTTTAGGTGTTAACGGTATCTTTATTGAGAGGGAGCCGTCGCTACTTTCAATTATATGAGACATAGGTGTTGATTGATTATCCATTGACCACCTTCTTTTTCAAAGTTTCCGGGGTTATTTCTTGTGCCAGTTGTTCGAGTCCATTTTTTCTTAGTCGTAGATCCATGGCATTGGGGGTGATAATAATTTTCTCAATCATTAGATGAATCAATCGCGCTTGTTCATCAGGAAAGAGTTGCTCCCATAAGGTTGTCATTTTTGTCAGCGCGACTGCTACCATGGCTTCGTCTAATTCATCATCGTGAACCTGAGCGATAGTGGTCACCTCCTTGACGATCTCTGACGACTTTAATAGTGTCATGACTTGTGTTGTCACAGCCGTTTCTAGTTCACTGGCTGGAAACCGGGTTAAATCGGAAGTGCCAGCGCCTTCCTTAGCATCACGTATACTGAGGTAGTAGCGATAGCGTTTACCATTTTTGTGACGACTATTGGCAAATGAAGTAGTGAGGGCACGACCTTCTGTATCAAAGAGCAATCCCTTTAACAAAAAGGGAACCTTAGCACGCGTATTGTTACCTTTGGCCTTATAGCTGTCGGCGAGCTTCTTATGGACGGCTTCCCAGAGTGTCTTATCGATAATGGCATCGTGCTTACCTTCATACCATTGGCCCTTGTGTCCAATCTCGCCTAAGTATGTTCGATTCTGGAAAAGCTTATAAATAAAGCCTTTATCGATAAGCTTCCCAGGGCGATATTTATTATCTTTTGTTGTCCATGACTTTGTGGATATCCCGTCGAGGCGTAATTCTTTTACAAGCAGTGTGGCTGATCCTATCTCTAAAAAGCGAGAAAATATGTGGCGGACTGTCTTAGCCTCATTGCTGTTAACCACTAATAGTCTATCCTTAACATCATAGCCGAGCGGTGGAATACCTCCCATCCATAAGCCTTTACGTTTACTTGAGGCCACTTTATCTCGTATGCGCTCTGCTGTGACCTCACGCTCAAATTGCGCAAAGGATAATAAGATATTTAGCATTAAGCGCCCCATAGAGCTAGTCGTGTTAAATTCCTGTGTGACAGAAACAAAGGATACGTTCATACGCTCAAATATCTCCACTAGCTGCGAAAAGTCATGGAGGCTCCGTGTGAGGCGATCTATTTTATATACCACTACAGTATCAATTTTGTCCTCTTCAATATCTCTCATTAAGCGTTTTAGGGCAGGGCGCTCCAGTGTCCCACCAGAATAGGCGGGATCATCATAGTTATCGTTCACTGAAATCCAGCCTTCACTTCTGTGCGCGGTAATATACGCGTGCCCGGCATCTTTTTGAGCATCAATAGAATTGTAATCTTGATCCAGTCCCTCTTCGTGGGATTTTCGTGTGTAGACAGCACATCGACGTTTAGGTATAACATGTTTACTCATCTATTTTTCTTTCCCTCACTTTTTCTTTTTCGATGGGGTGTTAGGCTTACGCAAACCAAAAAACGCAGGTCCAGACCAATGTGTACCGGTAATCTCTTTCGCAATTTTGGATAAGCTTTTATAGAGCTGTTTTTGAAATTCAAACTGTCCGTCTGATCGCACAATCACCTCGTATTCCACATCGTTATAAAGTCGCTTCAAAATGGTGCCTGGTACAGGGGTATAAGTGCCTTGTTTATTTTTGCTTTTATTGAACACATAGGATTTACTGATGATTTCAATACGTTGTGTATTTTTAGCAACTATTTTCTTATCTTCAGCAGTTAACGCGTTAACTTGTAATGCATAAGCCAGACGTCGTTCAATATAGCTTCGTGCTCGCACTGGGGGTGGTGTCGGGTTGAATTCCTGCCACATGACTAACAGTTCTTTCATGGTCATACTTTCAAGTTGCATGATCTGCGTCAGTGTAGAAGGGGGGGGGGCTGTTATCGGCATGGCTGTCCTTTGGATGTTGATAATAGGTTTTCCATGTACGCTCAGGTAGGCAGACGAAGCAAGCTGTTAGTTAGTCTTCGCTATATTTTGGCGTTTAAAGCTTTTTTATCTGCATGAATCCGCTTATCTTTTTGATATAATGATTGAAATCGTTTACGTATTAATCCATTTGATAGTATTTCAGCAATTTCTTTTATCCGCTCTTCGACTGTCATGTCATGAGGTAATCGCTTGTTGTTTGTCACGTGTTGAGGAACCTTTGTTGTTAACCCATGTTCTTATTGTAGAAAATAAATGAGGAGGGATGCGATAAGACAATTGGTAACGAGTTGCATTGCATTATAAGAGTATGTCACTGCTGGTAAGAGAAAGTAATTCTAGGGAGGTTTTTTAAAGCTTTTATTTTTCTATTTTTAACATACTTTAATGTTAACAAGTGAAATAAAAGCGATTTGGTTTTGATTCTTATTATTTATTTTTTGTTTGCATCATGCTGATATCACGTCGTGGTAGCTTTTCAGTAGTTGGTTTCCAAATTTTTACGCTTTCTTAGATTCGTTTTTTACCATGGACGACAGTATGCCTATGTCTCTTGATCCGTGTACGCGCTTGTTGCACGCTGTTAACACCGATACTTATCATTCACTTATCCATTCTAAAATAGCCGCTGCCTCTCATGATACTCAAGGCGGTGTGAATACCGCGAATATGTGGGCAGACTCGATTTTTTTAGTGGCTCAAAACATTAAGCGCTTTGAGCTTTCCTCGGTAAATTCTGCGATGTCTGACGGAGAACGGCAGACATTCTATTCTATCCACAACGAACATGAGCAAAGCCTTTGGCTCTATGTGCATCATCAACATCTATTTCATGAAGTGGTGGCTGTGTTGTTAGCGGAGGATCATCTTTCTGACCCTAATACCACGGTATTTCAGTTGCCGCCATTGTTGACTCTCAACGAGGGTCAGCACCCCCTTGTGCATTATAAACGCAATTTAGCGGGTATGCTGAGATACGCTGAAGAGGATATTGATATAAAAGTCGTCAAGCGCTTACTCTCAGAGTATGCTTATAATTTTAAAATTCTTGTGTACCTTAATCGCTTACCCAAAGCCAATGACTATCCCATTGATGGGCGCACGGCATTACTTTCTAAATCATGGTCGCAAGCCGTCAGTATCGTCTACGATCCTAGAACAGGAATAACGGATGTGACGGCCAGTACGCTATATACACGTAAAATGAATACGGTATTTTTTGCCCGTTATCTTCTCAATATCAGCGACGTAGGAAAAATACAATACCCTAAGCCCTATCGTTATCAATTGTTGACAGGTAACTCTCACCAAGCGTCGGTGGATAGTCAGGCACTACTCCAGGTTAATCAGGTGCAACCCACTCTTAAACTTGATTACGTTACATCAGACGCTTCTTATCTCCCCGTGCACTATGATGCAGCGAGACGTATCTTAAAAATAAAAGGGAAGCCAGATTGGTATATTGGTGGCGAACGTCGTCCTTTGGCGATTCGTTATATGTATGAGCAAGCCAAAAAAGGACGTTGGGAGTTACCGGCTAAAGAAATTCTAGCTGCAACTAAAATACCTGGACAAAGAGGTGGCGCAACACGCATGCAATCATTATTTAGTAACTCGTTGGAATGGGAAGACTATATCGTGAGTCCTAAAAGAGGATATTATTGTTTTAATATTTAAATAAAAAATTAGCGCGTATGACCACGATAATTTTCACTCGGAGCTAATGTTAAGCAATAGTATCATCATTTAATTTTGTGCAATTAATAGTCGTATACAATATATTTATACGACTTTTTTCAAAAAAAATCGCCGCAGTACAAATTACAGTACAAATTGCAGTACAAAGCCCACTAGACGCCAGTACAAACGCTTCTTCATAATACCTCTTGAATACGTTAGGAGATTTTATGACATTAGCCTCACATCTTAATCAAGAACAACTTGCTCTTCGTTGGAATTTAAGTGAAAGCACGATCGCTAATTGGCGCTCAAAAGGGATTGGCCCTGCCTTTTTAAAATTACATAACCGTGTGGTATATCGCGAGGAAGATATTGTCGCATATGAAGCACAGTCCTTGCGTAAAAGCACCGGTGAAAAATTTCAGGATCAGGAGGTGCGAGCCTAATGTTTCCTCTTATTACTGCAGAACAACGGCGATCACAGCACCGGGGTGTTAAAGGCTGTATTTTTGGTAAAAGTGGTATCGGTAAAACTTCGTTACTGTTAACCCTTCCTACATCGTCGACATTATTTTTTGATATCGAAGCCGGTGATCTTGCCGTGGAGGATTGGAATGGTGATGCCTTTAGGCCCAAGACATGGCAAGAGTGTCGAGACTTTGCTGTATTTATTGGTGGGCCTAATTACGCGCTGCGCGATGAACAATCCTATAGCGAAGCACATTTTAATGCTGTCTGTAAAAAATACGGAGATCCGGCCCAGTTAGATCAATATAACATTATTTTTATTGACTCCATTACTGTTGCTGGTCGCTTATGTTTTCAATGGTGTAAAGGCCAACCGCAAGCGTTTAGTGAACGTACTGGTAAGCCTGATATCCGTGGCGCTTACGGGTTACACGGCCAGGAGATGATTGCTTGGTTAACACACCTCCAGCATACACGGAATAAAAGTGTCTGGTTCGTGGGAATACTCGATGAAAAGGTAGATGAATTTAATCGTCGCGTTTTTGAGCCACAAATCGAAGGGTCTAAAACCGGATTAGAATTGCCTGGGATTGTCGATCAGGTTATTACGATGGCAGACCTGCCTTCTGAAGACGGCACCCCCTATCGCGCTTTTATCAATCATACCTTAAACCCTTTTGGTTATCCGGCGAAGGATAGAAGTCGCAAATTAGATGTCATTGAAGAGCCACATTTAGGCCGCCTCATGGAAAAAATAAAACGGCCTGCAGACATGATGGTTCACCATCTTGACTACGGTCTTAGAGAGCCTGCCCAAACAGACACACAATCACAGTTACAACACAGCAATACACAAAACAACATAAGCAACAATATACACGACAACACCACACACTAATTTATTGAAGGAATAGATTATTTGATGAATAACGACTGGACAAATTTTAATGATGCCGATGATCAAGTGGATTTTGACATTATTCCCAAAGGCACCTTAGCCAAAGTTAGAATCGCCATAAAGCCCGGCGGTTATGATAATCCTGACATGGGTTGGACGGGCGGCTATGCGACACAAAGTCAAGACACTGGCGCTATCTATTTAAATTGTGAATTCACTGTTTTGGAAGGCGAATATGCTCGCCGAAAAATCTGGTCACTGATTGGATTACATAGCCCTAAAAGTGACAAATGGACACAGATGGGACGTGCCTTTGTGAAAGCGATGTTATGTTCCGCTCGTGGCATAAGGAAAGATGATTTCTCTAATCACGCGATGCAAGCGCTGTCGATTAACAGCATTGCCGATTTAGATGGTCTTGAGTTTTTGGCGAAAATAGGCGTTGATAAAGGTGATAAAAATAATGAGCCGCGTAATATTATTGCTATTGCCGTGACGCCAGAGAATAAGCAGTACGCCGCGATTATGGGTAATGTTTCGTTCACAGCGCCTCAACCATCGCCGACACAACAGGTAGGTTATGGTCAGTCGCATACTTCTGTGCCGCCGCAGGTCATGAACCCACAAAATACGACCACATCGAATAGCCGTCCTTCATGGGTGAGTTAATCATTTAACACGTTAGGCACATTAACGCGTTCACGATGTAACACAACAAGGATTTTTACCATGCTACTAAGACCTCGACAAACTACGTTTGTCGAGCGGAGCCTTGCTGCGCTCGAGAAACACAAAAATACGCTGGGTGTGGCACCTACGGGATGTCATGCACCAAGCACATTAATATTAATGTATGACGGCACACTAAAGCCAGTCGAAGAAATTCAGGTGGGCGATACCCTCATGGGACCCGATAGCCGCCCTCGTCATGTCCAACGTTTATATCACGGCATGGATATGATGTACGAGATACGCCCAATAAAAGGCGAGCCGTTTATCGTGAATAAAGATCATATTCTTTCTTTAGTCAAAACAAAGAACGCTAATAGTATTGTGAATATTAGTGTGAGTGCCTACCTTGAACAAAGTACTCGCTTTAAACAGGTGCACAAACTTTATCGAACGGCGATAGATTTTCCATCACAAGAGGAACCTTCTGTCGATCCTTATTTTTTTGGGTTATTACTGGGCGATAAAAACTTAATGCATACGCCGCCGCTGATTCCGCACCATTATAAAACGGGATCACGAAAAACACGTGAAGCGCTGCTATCAGGATTACTTGACTCTGATGGTCATAAAAATAGCTATGCACAAAATGTCATGGCGTTTTCTACAGCATCGAAAGAACTCGCTGACGACGTGGCGTTTATTGCGCGTAGCCTAGGGTTATACCCTTTGTCCAAATCCAAAACGCTCAATGGGATGACGTACTATGGTTTGATGATAGCCGACAGTACTCATGAGGAGGATGTTTTACACACCGGCTTTACCATACACAAGATGGGTATGGGCGATTACTATGGTTTTTCTGTTGATCAGGATCACCTATATGTGATGGGTGATTTCACTGTCACTCATAACAGCGGTAAAACGATCATGCTATCGGGGGTGGTTGGGCAGTGGGCTAAAAAAAATCAAGGCGCTAAAGCGTGCGTACTCGCTCACCGTGACGAATTAACCCAGCAAAATAATGCCAAATTTTTACGTGTGAATCCGACGCTCACCACCTCCGTATTTGATGCAAACGAGAAATCGTGGCAAGGCGATACCACTTTCGCGATGGTGCAAACGCTATCACGAGAACATAACTTAAAGCAGTTGCCTGCGTTAGATCTATTGGTTATCGATGAGGCTCATCATGCCGCAGCAGACAGTTATCAAAAAATTATTGATGCGGCGCGAGCGAAGAATCCCGATCTTGCTTTATATGGTGTCACCGCCACCCCCAATCGTGGTGATAAAAAAGGACTAAAGAACGTCTTCTCCAATGTGGCTGATCAAATTACGTTAACAGAACTTATTAATGCCGGTCACCTTGTGCAACCGGTGACGTATACCATCGATGTGGGGACACGAAAGCAATTATCGAAAGTGAAAAAAAATGTCGCTGACTTTGATATGAAAGCGGTTAACGACATCATGAATAAAAAGCCGATTAATGAGGCCGTGATTCGACATTGGAAAGAAAAAGCCGGTGATCGACCCACCATTATATTTTGTTCTACTGTTGAGCACGCGGATGATGTTGCACGAGCGTTTCAAAATGCAGGCATTAGCACGGAATGTATTCATGGGGATCTCACAACACAAGAACGACAAGCGAGCCTATCCCGTTACGAGTCCGGGGAATCCCAAGTCATTGTTAACGTTAGTGTCTTAACGGAAGGATACGACTATACACCGACAAGCTGCATCATCTTGCTACGACCCAGCAGTTACCATAGTACGATGATTCAGATGATTGGCCGAGGGTTACGCATTGTTGATCCTAATGACTATCCGGGTGTTGTAAAAACGGATTGTATTATTTTGGATTTCGGCACCAGCTCAATTATTCACGGGAAGCTTGAACAAAAAATACATTTAGAAAGACCTCAACCACAGGAAGATGCGCCACAAAAAGAATGCCCAGAATGTGAGGCGAGTATGCCAATACATTGCCGTGAATGCCCGATATGTGGCTATGTTTTTGAGGTTATTTCATCTTCTGCTGACGGTAGCAGCAAACTTGAAATCCAAAACTTTGTCATGACAGAGGTTGATTTACTGACACGTTCTACTTTCCAATGGGTTGACCTCTATCACGACAAGACTTCCACGATGGCTACTGGGTTTAATGCGTGGGCGGGCGCATTTTATTTATATGGCCACTGGTATGCCGTAGCGGGGGCGCGGCTACAACAAACGCGACTGCTTTACGTTGGCGAAAGAACATTATGCATGGCGGCATGTGATGATTGGTTGAACCTGAATGAAACTGAAGGGGGGGCGGGAAAATCTCGTCGGTGGTTGAATGAAGAGGCGACATCACGCCAGCTCAAATATTTACCCCAAAATTACACCCATAACTTTGGTTTAACCCGCTATCACGCCAGTTGTTTAATCGCTTTCAATACGAATAAAAACGATATTCAACGCATTATTTTTAATGCCGCTAAGCAAAAAGAACAGGTGGCGTAATTGTCGTATTGCTGCGCTATTTGCTCTGCCCTACCGGGTGGGTTTGGTTGGCGAGATCCGAATAAAAATTTAAAAAAGAGGCAGCGTTTTTGCTCAAAGCGTTGCCAGGATATTCATTACTATTATTTTAAACAAGGAATCACTTTGACAGAAAACGAAAAAAACGAACTTGAAAAAATAGCAAGAGAAGCCGTCATTAATCCACTTGCTACTTATGTGTGTAACGTTGGTTCAGAGAAACCATTGTTCGACTATACCAAAGAAGAAATACACGGACTGATACATACGATTATTCATAACTACACGACACGATTACAAAATTTATACTCTGACGACATACCATTTTAAATCAGCATTAAAGATATACATTTTATTATGACGATCAATAATTTTTTAGATTTCAGTTCGGCGGATGATCAAATTGATTTGGATGAACAAGAAATAGCACCGTCCGCGCACGAGGTAAAATCACGTTTACTCGATCAATTACCGAATGTACTCAACTATCTATTCCCCGAAGGTAAAGAGAAACAAAAGCAATTTGTTGTTGGCGATATTGATGGCAATAGAGGCAAAAGCCTAGTCGTTGAATTGCACGGAAGTAAAGCCGGTGTCTGGCATGATTTCGCCACGAATGAGAGCGGTGATATTTTTGATTTATGGGCACATCACAAGGGATTTGATATTCGCCGAGATTTTGCTCGTGTGATTGAATCGGCATCACAGTGGTTAGGCAACGTCCCTGCTTTCCAATCAGCACCTAAAAGAAAAAAATCACCCCCTATGGACGACTTGGGGCCTGTCACGGCGAAATGGGATTATCACGATACGACAGGTCATTTAGTTGTGCGTGTCGACCGTTTTGATCCGCCAAGCGGTAAGGTGTTTCGACCATGGGATGTCAAAGCACGTAAGCACCAGGCACCTAAAATACGACCGCTTTATCAACAACCCGCGATAGCTGTGAATGACACTATTATTTTCGTAGAAGGTGAAAAGTGCGCGGATGCATTAATCAGTACAGGGAATATAGCCACGACAGCGATGGGGGGTGCGAATACGTTAGTGGATAAGACAGACTGGTCACCACTAAAAAATAAACACGTCTTAATATGGCCGGACAATGATGAGGCAGGCAGTACCTACGCAAAAAATGTCTCACAAGCCATTGTGGCTGCTGGTGCAGCTTCTGTATCTATTTTAGAGATTCCTAAGGATAAACCGAAAAAATGGGATGCGGCAGATGCTATTAGTGAAGGTGTAGACGTTAATGAATTTATTAAGTCGTGTCGGTTTATTGAGGTAAAAAAGAAAATGGCGAGTCTGCAACTCACAGACTGGCATGCGAGTGATCGATTTAAGGGAGAACCCAAAGCACGTGATTGGCTTATTGAACATATTTTTCCACTAGCGCAAGTCTCATTACTGGCAGCTTCAGGCGGTGTGGGTAAATCGTTTTTATTAGCGCAGCTTGCCCGTGAAGTCGCCGCATTTAATGGTTTACGCTTTAACGCCCCTACTTTGTTTGGTGGGGACTTAATGCGAAAAGGTGCATCGGTGTATATCACGGCAGAAGACGATGCTATTGAAATACACTTACGCCTAAATACCTTAGGAGATATACCTCATCATCTCTACGCGGTACCGTTACCCGATGCTGGGGGTGTTATCCCATTATTTGTGCCCGATCCGGTTAAAAGAATGCCTACCGCTACCGCAGCGTGGTTATCGCTGTTTCGTCAATGTGAAACCATCGCAGATTTACGGGTCATTATTTTTGACCCTTTACAACCGCTATGTGCGTTAGATTTGAATATACCGGAAAATGCACAATTTGTATGTTCACAACTGGCAACACTCGCTGCACAAACGGGCGCCGCTGTTATTGTTTCTCACCATTTTGCAAAACGTGAGGCCACTACCCCAGAACAGGCAAGAGAAGCTATTCGCGGCTCAGGTGGTCTAGTTGATGGCGTACGTTGTGCTTATGCACTTTGGCAACCACCGCAAGATAAAGCGGAAGCTATCTGTAAAATAATTAAGGAAAAATACAGCCGTGGCAGTGTTGTGTTCGGTGGTGTTGTTAAGTCTAATGGGCGTTCTAATCTATCGGTGACAACATTTATACGTGATCATGAATCCGGTATTTTAATGGATCGTACCCGTGAGATCGCCGGTAAAAGAGCGCCCACACCTGAAGACTTAACACCGTTCGTCGATGCCATTGCGAAAGCTGCAAAAGAAGGGAAACCTTACACCAAAACCGGAGTCAACGGTGTCTATGAAAGACGTTTTGAATTACCGGAAACATTTCATCAAATAGGCAAACATAAATTTGTTCGTTGGGTAGAGCAACTGCAAGCTGAAAAGAAATTAGTCGCTGCCATGGCACCCGGCCAGACCTCCGTAAAATGGCTAGATCACCCCTTAGGGCCAGTCGCACTCGGTGACGCTGAATTTATGCCGGGGCATATCAATCGATCAATATCTAAGCGCGGAAAAAAGGGATATTTGCAGCAGGTCAACGAACAAAAAACAACCCGACATTAATCCCGGATTACCGAGTTCCCGGCGGGAACGCCATTTGTAGTAGAACGCTATAAGCCCAGTAACTACGGGGGATTAATGCCTTCCCGGCTAAATGCGTTCCCAGAAAGAGGTGGCTACGCTTAAGGCCACGGCTGACGCGGCGTTCCCGGTTCCCAATTTTTACCCCTCTATATAGAGGGGGAGTATTCCCATTGGATACTCCCCATCTTAGATGAGATTTTACTACACGCGCGCGAGGAATTTTTTTTGAAACAACGACACACACAAAACATACAGCACACTAAAAATTTTATGATGCAAAAAAATATATTATCACTCGACCTAGGAACAACGATTGGATGGGCAATGACATCACATGAATTAATTATCAGCGGCATCGCGAATTTCAAGCATAGTCGTTACGACGGGGGTGGGATGCGATTTTTAAAATTTAATGCTTGGCTACGAGATTTACATACATCCATCGATGGCATAGACGTAATTTACTTCGAGGAGGTTAGGCGGCACATAGGGACAGACGCAGCGCATGTGTACGGTGGTTTTTTAGCAACACTTACCGCGTTTGGTGAGCAAGAAAATATTCCTTACCAAGGTGTACCCGTTGGAACAATTAAAAAATATATCACGGGCAAAGGTAATGCGAGTAAACAGGCTATGATCGATTCGGTTAGACGTTTAGGCTATGAACCTGCTGACGATAACGAGGCAGACGCGCTAGGACTGCTCATGTGGGCGCAGGATCAACAAACAGGGAGACACTAATGCATCGGCATGGCCGGGATAATAAAACCGTAGCACGGCGTTTTGAGGAGTGTGTTAGCGTGTTAAGCAAACTGCCAGGAAACATATCACTGGGCCATAGAAATTATTGGCCTGAAATTAAATACACATCACGCGAAATTGCACGGATGGAAAAAACAAAAAAATACACGATATTACAACCACTCCCCGATGCCATTGATCGCGCTGAAGAAACCTTAGCTTGGATTACGCTAGTCGATCAGCCAGAGCGGCGTAAACTAATTTGGCTTAGAGCACAGCGCATGTCGTGGCGAGCCATTGCGCGAGAGGTGGGCTATCCGAAAACAACGGCACAGCGGTATTGGAATGAAGCGCTTAGTACAATTAGTGATAATTTAGAAGTACCGGTAAGTCGCGGTAACTCCTGGTAAGAAGTCTTAAAAAACGGGTGGGACAAATTTGAGGTTTAGGCGTATAGTTTGCCCTATCCTGAGACAAGTACTAACCAACACCGCACATAATATTTATTTAAAAAATTATTAAACCGCAGTTGAGACTATCGCTGCGGTTTTTTTATGCCTGAAAAAAGTTATGGAAACTACCGCTAGAAAATCACCGATTAAAACTATTCGACAAAAATGCTTGGATTGTGCGGAAACTCGTACTCAGGTAAAACATTGTGAATTTAATTCCTGCCCGTTACACACCTATCGCATGGGTAAGAATATATTTTATGGGAAAGAAAAACCCGAGGGTTATCGTTCACCGCTTAAGGCCATTCGTGCTGAATGCCTTGACTGTGCTAAATCAGCGCATGAAGCGCGATTATGTCCAGCGACGAAATGTACGTTATGGCATTACCGTTTTGGGAAATACCCCAAAGCAAAAAATACGGCTGATATCATTGCTGTCGATGTTGCCTAAAAACCTGCTCAAATAACGGGGATGCAATGTTTTAATCATCTAAGCAGTAGGGTAGCTTAGGTCGACAGGCGTTTATTGCTGAATGTCTGCTGTAGTGGCAGTTTTGAAGCTTCAGTGGCGTTATACACTTGGGTTTAACGACGACATGACAACAACACAGTAACTTAGCTGGAAAAATCTTCTCAGCATGGCGCTCGTTAACATTGCCTCATAACTTACTCAAATAACAGGGGTTGAGCGTTTTGACTATCTGGCCAGTAGGGTAACCTAGGTCAATACGATTAAATTATTTAACCCCCGTTATACTCGTACTTTCCAGGCTTCAGCGGCGTTATAAATTCGGACTTGCAGGGTAATCTAGTTAATCACACACAGGAATCTCCCACATGATTAAACAAACATTTTTCACATTATTAATTTTATTCTTTATCGCGGTGATTGGGGGAGCGGGATTTATTATTTACGATGGGATTAAACATATGTAACATTTGTATTTAGTGGAATATTTTTCTCGCGTTATTTTTTACAGTAATTTATTTACTATTTTCTTAAATTAATATTAGTTTTGAAAAAAAATTAATTCGATTGAAACTTTTATTAATTACCACAGTCTTATTTGTAAACCCACTCTTAATACTTAAACAAACTTCGCTGAACGTCTGCGATCTCCTTCGAAAATTAGCAAAAAGGTACTTGGTTGAAATAAGCGCCAAGCGGGCCTCCACACCGCCGAATTTCGCTAGCGATAGATATTGTTAAGTGGTTCGCAGTTCGCGGTTC
>NZ_CP021745.1 GCF_002157225.2 Agarilytica rhodophyticola | reverse complement strand
CAATATTTTTTATTAGCTATTGAGACATTGCATTATAAATTAATCAAACTGAAAATAATCAATATCGAATAGATAACCGTTACCTGATCCTTTAAACACAAAGAAAATATCAGTGCTTGTATAAACAGAAGCAACATTCGTTTGGAGCGAAACAAACTTATCCCAACCAAACGTATTACTGACATCTACACTTCCTAGTAGTGGGCCTTGCAGCGAGCCAGAGCGTATTTCTATCGTGCCACCCTGTGTCGGAGTTGCAACATTGACGCTAAAAGATGATGCCTGTGCAATACTTAAACCATTAAAACGTATCCAGTCACCATTATTAACATAACCGACTTTTTTACCTAAGACATTTTGAATACCCGATTGTGCATCGAAGTCTTCCGCTTGAATTCGTTTACTAAGTTGAGTGGAATCACCAATAGTTACCATGAAACTTTTATTAGCACGCATGCCATCAGCAAACGTTGCTTCTGCTCGGAACTCATATTTACCTTCCGCCAAATTTTGTAGCAGTACATCTTTATTGCCACTCCACTCATAAGGTTCTTGCAATTCTTCTCGAACAAAAGTGTTATCACGATAAAGTGCAATCGACTGAATATCGCCCTGCCCTTCTACCGTCACTTCCAGATTAGAACCAACACCTAAAATGGCGTTATCCCTAGGTGTTGGATTCACGAAACTAATCTGCTTCTGTACTTCATCGCCCCAAGCAGGCACGTAGAATCGTCCCTCTTTAGGCACCTTTATCTTAGTCGGTACCGGTCCGCCATAGCCTTCCATAGTGTAAACCAGATTTTCTTGTGAATACTCAGATGTATTATATTTGTCGTGACGTGTTAAGTTATTAACTATAATATTCCCATCTCCAGGCCCCATATGTTTGAAACGCGGGAGACCAGTGCTTACTACGCCCCATCCATGATGCTTAGGTAAGTGAATGCTATTGCCCTCAATCAAGTTGTGTCCTACGTCACCCAAATGGAAATTAATGTCGGTTGCAATGAAGTTATCAACCACTACATTATAGAAAGTGTTTTGCATGAGTATGCCTAGGTGCCTTAGGTTTCTTATATTCTCGTTCTTAACAAGCATATACGACCCTTTCCAAATATTGTAATAGCCACTGCCACCACCGCCTTTGTTATATGCTCCATCGATATAGTTACCGGTCGCTGTATGATGCGAACCAGAAAGCGTAATTGGATGATTACCTGAATTGATAATATTGCAGTCTTTAATCCAGTTGTTTTTGGAATTTATTGTCATATGAAAACTATCTATCTTTGACTTATTATTGTCAGGGTTGCCATACCAATCGTGACGAGGATCACTATTACCAAAGTAGAACTGATGCGTTAAGTTTTCAACACCGGCATACTCTACTCGGTCAAATAAGATGCTAGGACCTTTAGTGAGTCGAGATTCGATACGAACACCAGCGCGGCTTTCACCCCTTAGCACAACCTTACTTTTCATTTTGATACCTGACGTACCGCTTAGCTTGTAGATACCATTTTTGAGCAACACTACACCACCGCCGCCGTTGGCGACTTCGTCAATAGCGGCTTGAATATTGTTGCCAGGATTAATAGTTTTCTTAATTTTTAAATTCTTAGGTATGCCTCTTTCTACGCCAGCTTTACTCCACTCTTGCATAGCATGATACTGACTTAAGTCTGAGGTTTTGATAGATACTTTTGGTAGTTGAGGAATCCGCTCACCGACAGGTGCACGATGTCTCTCTGTATTGCGTTGGTTTGCCGTTGTTTTGATTGAAATTCTATCTAAAATAACACCATCACCACGACCGGTAACTTCAAGCTTGTATTCAGTATTGGCTTTCAAAGCGTGCTTTACAATAGAAGAGTTTTTCCAACCCTCTTTACCGCCATTCGTGGGGTCATACATGTTACCCCATACCAACCTGTCATTCAGATCACGTCTCGAACCAAAAAACAGCCTCATGGGCCCATGAACTACCTTTTTACTTTGCGATTCACTAATCTTGAAATACACATCGTTATTGCGAGGATCGCCCCACGCACCAGATCCACCAGGATCTTCCTTAGAGAATCTTGTAGTGTCCCGAGCCATAAATAAGGCAAGGTTATAGACTCCAGCTTCCTTGGTTTTGAAATTATACACAAGGGTTTGATTGCTTTGTGGACCACTTAAAAAACTATTTGGTGGATCAAAAATCAAGCCCGTTCGTCGTATTTCAGTTGCCGGCGTAGTTTCGAAGTAAGAATGGCTCCTCCAATAGCCTACTGGCGACACTGATTCTGCTTCTATAGAGATAATAGTATACTCAGATTCAGGTAAAGGTGTGGAGATTGGTTCCGGCGTTGGTTTTGGTGTCGGCGCCGTTGAACTTGTACCTTCAATTACAACAGCGTTAACTACCCAATTTCGATCAGAACCACCAGCATCGGAGAATTCTAAATCCAGATTTCCATCGGAAACATCTACAGAAAAGGTTTCGTTCCGCCATTCATTGGCACGACGATCGATATCTGATGCTTTGATTTCTCCTTGAGCTTTAATCACCATATTATCATGGCTATACGTGTCCCCTAGAGTCACTGTCACACGGTAACTGCCATTTGGCACTCTCACTCGAAAAGTTCTCGCATATCTGGAGTAAATAATGTCACGATTTAAGTGTGTATTTTTTTCACGATCTAACGAGCGCAGACTCGAACCGTCGATCCAACGGGCAGTACCAGTTAAAGATGATGAAGTTACACGCAAATATCCTACCTGCCGAGGCGAATCTGAGGTGCCAAAGTCAAAATAAAAACTCGGTAGTTTTGGAGATGCCTGTATATCGCAACGTTCGCTTCCACAGATGCATATGCTGCTATTACTTCGGCTATCTCGACAATCTGTTGCTGATGAGCCGAACTTGACTCTACATTGCTGTGTTGTATCGCACTGATCTTGTGCCGTTACAAATGCTGATGTAAACACTGATAAGAATGTGATACCAATACATAGCAAAAATCGTTTAAGTTTATTGTTAGGTTTCATTTTTTTACCTGATTAAAGCCTTTTTTAAATTAAAATCTATTGTTTTTTAATTTATAAAAATATTTAAACTATTTAAATTCTAGAGTGAATGGTGTAGTACTACTATATTTGCTATAAAAATCAGCTTCCTTTCCTTGGGCGTTATTTTTACTAATGATTTCTTTGCACAACCTAGTCTGATTTTTAGATTAGCAATAAATTTTGCTTTATTTTACTGGAGTATAATTTTTGATTTTGAATTAATCTTTTGTTTATAGAATATTCAAAGCTAAATTTAAAATAAAATTAATTTCAGCATCATTATAATTCTCTCCTATTTATATACTGTGTTATGTAGCGTGTATTAGAGGTGATTTGGTAGGTATTGTAGCGAGTGAATCAATAAGCCGGCGTTAAAAAACGCCGGCTTTATCATTAATTAATCGAACTGAAAATAATCGATATCGAATAGATAGCCGTTACCTGATCCTTTAAACACAAGGAAAATATCAGTGCTTGTATAAACAGAAGCAACATTCGTTTGGAGCGAAACAAACTTATCCCAACCAAACGTATTACTGACATCTACACTTCCTAGTAGTGGACCTTGCAGCGAGCCAGAGCGTATTTCTATCGTGCCACCCTGTGTCGGAGTTGCAACACTGACGCTAAAAGATGATGCCTGCGCAATACTTAAACCATTAAAACGTATCCAGTCACCATTATTAACATAACCGACTTTTTTACCTAAGACATTTTGAATACCCGATTGTGCATCGAAGTCTTCTGCTTGGATTCGTTTACTAAGTTGAGTGGAATCACCAACAGTTACCATAAAACTTTTATTAGCACGCGCGCCATCAGCAAACGTTGCTTCTGCTCGGAACTCATATTTACCTTCCGCCAAATTTTGTAGCAGTGCATCTTTATTGCCGCTCCACTCATAAGGTTCTTGCAGTTCTTCTCGAACAAAAGTGTTATCACGATAAAGTGCAATCGACTGAATATCACCTTGCCCTTCTACCGTCACTTCCAGATTAGAACCAACACCTAAAATAGCTTTATCCCTAGGTGTTGGATTCACAAAGCTAATCTGCTTCTGTACTCCATCACCCCAAGCAGGTACATAAAATCTTCCGCCTTCAGGTACTTTGATATTTGTGGGCACAGGATCTCCATAACCTTGGAACATAAAAACGACATCTTTTTGTGAATTAATCGAGTGATTATATTTGTCGTGACGAGTGATGTTGTTAACAACAAGGTTGCCATCTCCTGGAGTCATATGTGAGAAACGTGGAAGACCTGTGCCAAACAGTCCCCAACCATGATGTTTAGGTAGATAAACACTATTTCCTTCAACTAAGTTATGACCAACGTCTCCAGTGTGGAAATTAACATCTGTTTCAATAAAGTTATCTACAATTACATTGTATGCTGCACGTCGGGTTAGTACGCCAATGTGTCTAAGGTTTTTCATAGTTTCACCTTTGACAAGATTATGCGACCCAAATGCAATACGGTAATAGCCTTTACCTCCAGACTTATTGTAAGAACCGTCCACATAGTTACCGGTAAAAGTATTGTGACTACCTGCAACTGAAATTGGATCTTGACCAGAATTTATAATATTACAATTCTTAACCCAATTATTTTTTGTTCCACTAGTAATATGAAAACTATTTATACGTGAATTACCATCGGTGTTGCCATACCAATCATGCCTGGGAGGCTTGCCGCCGTATTCAAAGTTATACGTTAGGTTTTCCACACCAGAATATTGAACTTTATCGAAGGTAAATCCGGCACCTGCGGTAAGTCTCGATTCGATACGCACGCCATCGCGACTTTCACCTCTGATAACTACCTTGTTTGCCATTTTTATTCCGTTTTTGCCATTAAGCCTATAAATGCCATTTCTCAATAGCACTACACCGCCACCAGCTTTGGCTACGTCATTAACAGCATTTTGAATATTGTCTCCTGAGCCAATTCTTTTCTTAATTGGTAAATTTTTTGGTATACCACCTTCCACACCTGCTTTACTCCATATTTCCATTGCTGGATACTGGTTGAGGTCCGTATTAGAAATCGAGGGTGAAGGTAATTTAGGGAGATCACGTCTGTTGGTTCGACGATGGGCAGATGTATCACTCAAATGTTTCTCACTCGTAAGAGAAATATAATCGATAATTACACCATCACCACGACCTGAGATTTCCAATTTGTAGTCGGTGTTCGCCTTTAAGTTATGTTTCGCAATACTGGCAGATTTCCAACCATCTTTGCCGCCATTCTTCTTATCATACATATTTCCCCAGACCATCCTATCGTTGAGGTCTTTCCTGCCTCCGAAGAAAAGTCGTGTAGGGCCATAAATAGTTTTATTCGTTCTTGCTTCGATAAGCTTGACGTATACATCATTATTACGTTGATCGCCCCAGTTTCCTGATCCACCGGGATCATCTTTACTGAACTTAGTTTTATCCCGCGCCATAAGTAAGCTTAGGCGATAGCTTGCCGCTTCTTTACTTTTGAAGTTATAAACAAGTGTTTGGCCCCTGTCCGCACCATTCAAAAAGCTCTTTGGAGGATCGAAAAGTAAACCCGTTCGCCGTCTTTCCGTTGCTGGTGTGGTCTCTATATAAGAGTGTCTCTTCCAGTGTCCCACAGGTGATACAGACTCGGCCTCAATAGCGATAATAGTGTTTTTAGACCCAGCCACAGGAGGAGATGTTGGCACCGGTGCAGGCGTTGGTGCCGGAGCTGAACTGGCTCCTTCGATAACAACAGCATTGACTACCCAATTTGGATCAGAACCACCTGCGTCGGAGAACTCTAAATCCAAGTTCCCATCGGAAACGTTTACATCGAAGGTCTCATCTCGCCATTCATTAGCGCCACGATCAATATCCGATACTTTAGTTTGGCCTTCCGCTTTAATCACCATGTTATCGTGGCTATAAGTATCTCCCAGAGTTACTGTCACGCGGTAACTACCATTGGGTATACTGCTCACACGGAAAGTACGTGCATGTCTGGAGTAGACAAAGTCACGATTCAATTGCGTGCTTTTATTCCGGTCTACTGGACGCAGACCTGAGCCGTCAGTCCACCGCGAAGGGCCACTCAAAGACGATGACGTTATGCGTAAATATCCTGCTTGTCGCGGTGAATCTGAAGTACCAAAGTCAAAACGAAAGCTTGGTAGTTCTGGAGATGCTTGTATATCGCAACGTTCGTTTCCACACATGCATATGCTGTTATTACTTCGACTATCTCTGCAGTCGGTTGCTGATGGGCCGAACTCGACCCTGCATTGCTGGGTTGTGTTGCACTGGTCTTGTGCTGCAACAAATGCTGGAATCAATATCGACGAGAGTGTGACACCAGCACACCGCAAAAGTCGTTTAAGCTTGTTGTTAGATTTCATTTTTCACCTGATTAAGACCTGTTGTGTGAGTTAGAGGCTATTCAATATTTTTTTCTGCTACTACACAGAGAATAAGTTCACAAAATAGTTTAGAACATTTTACTGTTTTAAATTATTTGAGAATTTATTTTATATTCTTATCGTTTTATCTATATTTAATTCATGTTATGTCTTAAATAAAGATTAAATTAGCAATAAATATCAAAAGGTTTTACTAATGAATAATTTCTTAACTTATAAAAATATCTATGCTATTTAATATAATTTTCTGCTTCTAATGGCTGCATTTTTTTCAATTTAAATCACGTTTTTTAGCTTAAAAGGTGCTATTAAAAATTTATCGAAGGGCATCAAATAGCGAAGTAAAGTATGTTTTGAAAATCAATATTTTTAAATTCGATTAATTCGCAATACAACTGAATCTCGTAGATTTAATGACACTACAAACTTTCGGTAATAAAAAACAAATGATTGGAATAACATTTTAAATTTAATTTATTTAATAATAAATTGGTAAAACCAGCCAGTTTGCCGGTTATTTAAATTTAATGATTAACAAATTATTACCTCAGGGAATCGCAATTAACTTATTTAAGTTGCAGCCAAGCTATATTCGTTTTTATGCGTCATTTAGGTCGAAAACTATATTTATGTATTTTTATATAAATAAAATTCAACAGGGTTGCTATAAGGTAAATTTAACCTTCTCCAAGCATAAGAAGTTAATCTTTTGTTAATGTTCCAGCAAATACCTATTCATCATTCTCTTGTTACTTTATCTCTATCATTTGAATAACTGGAGATGACCATGAAATTAATTAAATCTATAGCAGCATTATTCGGTTCTTTTGTTTTAGCTGGCAATGTCAGCGCTGGTATTACAGAAAGTATGGTATTTGAGGCTCAGAACCGCTGGGGTAAAGGCATAGTACAAATCGGACGAGCAAAAATAGATGGTGGAGACTACAGAGCCGCCGCTGCAGAGCACATCACGGATCTTTATGACTACCAACACGGGCCCGTATTATTTAAACCTACAAAGGCAAAGTATGATCAGTTTCGGCAGACGTTTGAAGAAGCTCACTCATATTTTGTAAAGGGTATCGTTAAAGAAGACGGAGGCTTTGCTATAAACCCGTGGAAAAATGTGCGTTTTGAAAATCACAAAGTGTTGATTGAAAACGATATGGCACTTGCCATGGGAAATTACTATTTTACAACAATTGACAATCAGGAAGTTAAGGTAGAATATACTTTTGGTTATCGGCTAGATGATAATAATCAATTAAAAATTGTTCTTCATCATTCATCTTTGCCATTTAGCTAAGATGTGTATTAACGGCCAAGCCAGACAGTATACATGCTGTTTGGCTTAAGCTTATTTATAATAGTTTGCGCTCATAGGTAAGTGAAAGTATGTATAGACGAAAACTTTCCATATTCGCCGGCTCAACGCTTTTTTTAATTGTTGTTACTTCAGTAATGGTAGTTACAACATCGCAAATTACTCGCTCAAACCTAAAGCAAAACGAAATTGCACAGTCCCTACTTACTGAACATCTGATTGTCTCAAGTACATCCTACCGCCTATTTAAACAGCTGACTGACGAGCTTATTTTCGGACGAGATGCGAACCAGGCAGAGGTGCGCAACAAAAGAGCTATTATAGAACAGTCCATAGCTAAGATAAAAATGCTAGAAGAAAAGCAACGGCAAGCATTAGGAGCCGTTGCGACTCAGGGCACTATCGAAGATACAAACGCACTAAGCGTTTTAATTGATGATATTATTATTGAGTTCAGGGCCATAATTAACAAAGCAGATTCAAAGCGCTTGGCTCAACAACAACGTGTGCAGCAATTGCTAGAAGTTACAATTGATAACCGTTTTCGAGAGGCAATTAATGCTGCAGTTACTCGGCAGAGTAATGTTGTAGCCACACTTAATGCGCGAATAGAAGCGTTCAATCAATCGCTGTTTTGGTATTCCGTATTACTTGCAATTTTGGCCGTGCCAATAGTGATTTTTGGATGTTATTGGTTGGTCGGAATTCTTTATCAACCTTTAAATTCAATTCGCTTGGGTAGTGAAGCTATCGCTCAGGGTAATTATCAATATCGCATTTCCCGTGGTTTCGATGCAGAGTTCGATGCGATTGCAGCATCGTTTAACTCGATGGCAGAGGAATTATTGCAACAGCGGGAACAAGTGACTAACGCCACCCGTGAACTCGAATTTCAAGTTGCTAAGCGAACCACAGAGCTCACTAATGCCAATAAGCTTCTACAAGATAAGGATAAAGCAAGACGCGAATTCTTAGCTGATATTAGCCATGAGTTACGAACACCATTGACTATTATCCGAGGAGAGGTGCAAGTAACACTAAGACAACAGTCAATCACCGAAGAAGATTATCAGTCGACACTAAAAAATGTCCTTGAGCAATCTCTCAGCTTAAGCCGCCTGGTGGATGACTTATTACTAGTGGCACGCTTCGAATCGGGGAAGCTCAGAGTAACACCACAAACAGTAAATATTCGCGAATTTATTAGCGAAACAACGAAACAGATTCAAACCTTAATTGAACGTAAAAATGCTGCGTTAAAAGTGAGTATACAAGAGGGTTTATCTATCGCAAAGTTCGATCCTGAGCGTATTGCCCAAGTAATAATGGTTGTTCTAGATAATTCACTTAACTATAGCAATGAAGGGGGAACGATTAAGTTCGAGTGTTATCTTATAGATAACACCATAAAGATTATGATTTGTGATGAAGGAGAAGGTATTGCTCCAGAAATGATACCTTATATATTTGATCGTTACTTTAGAGGAGCAAACTCTCGCAGCAGCCAAGGTGCCGGTCTAGGTTTGGCTATTGCCAAGACCATCGTACAGAGTCATGGAGGAACTATCGATGTTGTTTCCACTTTAGGGGAAGGTAGCCAGTTTACTATCTTATTACCTCAAGAGAGCCCGACTGATGGCTAATATATTAATTGTTGAAGATGAAAAAAAACTCGCGGACTTTCTCCATAGAGGTTTAGAAGGCGAAGGTTATTGCTGTGATTGGGTTGCTACAGTGGATGAACTACTGAGTAGACTAAACGGCGATACATACGATTTAATCCTACTTGACCGTATGCTCGGTGATGCCGATACAATTGACTATCTAACTCATATTCGACAAAAACAGCCACAAGTAATGATATTAGTTCTAACAGCATTACATGAAATTGAAGATAAAGTTGAGGGTTTACACGCCGGCGCTGATGATTATTTAGGAAAACCTTTTGACTTTGATGAACTTCTCGCACGTATTCTAGCGTTACTTCGCCGCACTAAGAATTTTATAAAAGATGATTCAGAAATCCTTGAGCAGGGTGTACTACAGATAAATATAGAAAGCCAACGGATATTATTAAACAAATCGCAAGTTGGATTGACACAGCTAGAATTTAGACTGTTAAAATTATTTCTTTCTAATCCCGAAAAAGTATTAACTAGAGAAAGGATATTAAGCAAGATCTGGGGTACGAACTCAGACCCCATGACAAATATTGTCGATGTATATATTCGACGCTTACGCAAAAAACTCAGTGAGTCAGCTGCTTTACCCCAAGATAGTGGTGAAATATTTATTGAAACCGTCAGAGGCGCGGGTTACCGCCTAGGTTCGTGTAATCTGCAATAGGAATTTGTTAGATATGCGAAACATTTTCGTTAAGGTACCATCTCATTTAATAAATTTTCTACAGACTTCCTCGATACTGGCCCCATATGGGAAGGAAAAAAAATATCCACATTTAGCGCTAATTGTTTTAGGGTTTTTTCCAGTCCTTCTTTAAGTTTCGTTATATTACATTGGTAAAAATGCATTTCAGCTTTATCTTTTCTTGTCATGCTACCTCGAAACATATCACCGACAAAAGCGACTTTTCCAACAACAATAACCAATGAACCTTCTGTATGTCCAGGAACTGGTTCTATGAAGCCTGAGATACCAGTAATTGGAGCAAGCTCTGCCCTATTATTTATTACTATATCTGGCGTAAATGTTGGGTATTTTCCACTTTGATCAAGCGGGTGACGAAGAGATGCTAACGTTCCTGTTGAACATAATCTATCATTTTTACCTTGATCAAACAGCTTAAGATCACCTGCTCCACCTATTATTTTAATGCCATATTTATTCTGAAAATATGCTGCCGTCCCAGCGTGATCGTGATGACCATGAGTCACTATAATGGCCTTTAGGTTTTTAGGGTCGACTCTATGATCTAGTAGGAATTTTTCAATTTTTCCAAATTGTTTATCTAGTCCAGAATCGATAAGAAAGTGATTCGTACCATCACTAATTAGGTGCACGTTAATGAAAGATTCAGAGAAAGTGCTAACAGAAAAACCTTTATAGTTCCGAGTAACGCCACTACTAGCGTTTAAAAAAAGAATTAAAAGTACTAATAGAAGCACTATCACTAAAACGATTAATGATTTCTTGCTCAGCATATTATCTAGCTTACTCATAAAAATGACCCGGTATAACTTTCAAAGACGATTTTTAAACATCTTTGACTTGCGTAACTATATCCATTACAGTTTCATAATGCAACCAATGTGTTTTATAATCTAATCTCATAACTGCGAAGTTCAATACCAACCTTAATTAAGAAGAGGGGCACCTAATGCCTAAAACACATTTGATCCGAATGTTAGTTTTTATTGCTGCTTTTATTTCTGCGACAGTTTATGCCGCCGTGGAATATCCCAAAGCTGTCGTACCAGAATCAGTAGAGAAACATAAAATTACCATCTGGAGTGACGGGAGAGGCTTAGACGGTGATATTTATCGCCCTAAAAATTTAGCTAAAGATGAGAAGGTTCCAGCAATCGTGACAAGTCATGGATGGGGAGGCAATAAGGAAACTGCTGCCAGATACGCGATAAAATTTGCACAAGAGGGTTTTATAGTTCTTACCTTTACTCATAATACCTGGGGAAATTCAGCGGGCAATATCATAGTTAAAGATGTTAATTTAGCTTTAGATAAGAACGGTGATACGAAAGCAAATGTGCACCTAATTAGGAATGTTGTAGACCCTGTTGATTGGGTTAATAATATTCGCTCAGCCATTGACTATCTTGCTGGAGAGCCAAATGTGGATATACAAAGAATAGGGGCTTGGGGCACAAGTTTTGGTGGCGGGGTAACATTGGCTGCTGTCGCAGGTGATAGCAGAATTGCTGCACTTGTTACCCAAGTTGGTGCTTTTCCAGAGCTGGCGGGGGCAAATTTAGCCCATGCACAAAAACGGGCGATTGATATTGCAAGAGGTAACTTACCCGCTATCCCGGAGAATTTAGATGCATTTCCAGGCCTTAATGGTGCGCCCAACCTTGCAAGGTTCCTTTTTTACAAGCCACTTAAGAGTTCTGATGATTTAACTATACCAACACTATTAATAGCCGCTGAGAAAGAGCAGTTTTTTAAGAATGAAGAGCATAGTCATAAGGTATATAATAAGTTGCATCAACGGGCAAATATGGTGACAAAATATCACGTAATAAAAAATATAGATCATTACGGTATCTATTTTGATGGATATAAAGAGGGTAGCTCTTTAGCAGTGGAATGGTTTAACAAATATCTACAATGAGCCTTGTTTAATTACTAAGTGCCGTTTAAGGTTTGAGCCCAGGGCTTGATGTTGTTTCTACACATTTAAACAAATATAAAAACTATTATTTATAGTTTCGCATAATTAAACTAGGTTATTGGGTTCATGAAAAGAAAATCTTTAGCACACTATAATTGCAGCTGGGCTCAAGCTGCTGAAGCAGTTGGTGATAGGTGGTCGATTATGATAATTCGCGACGCGTTTTATGGGGTGAAAACCTTCTCGGCCTTTGCTAAAAATATTGGTATAGCAAAAAACATTTTATCTCAGCGTTTAGAACATTTGCAAAATCATAAAATACTGGAAAAGCGTCCAATAAGTGTCGGCTCTCAAAGGTTTGAATATTGTTTAACCGAAAAAGGCTTTGCTCTTTTTCCTGTGATTGCAGCTCTTGGACAATGGGGAGACAAATGGATCTTTGGTGAAGGTAAAGAACCACTAATTGTTGTTGATCTAGAAAACAAAGAGCCAATTGAGCAAATGGAAGTTAAATCCTCAGATGGACGTGTGCTTACACTAAGAGATATCACTTTTAAAGCAGGTCCTGGCGCAACTGATGAAACGAAAAAAATAGCCGAACAAATAAGATTAAGCTTGTCGTGAAGCTGTCGCTTATTGAGCGACAGCAATATATTCGGCGCTTTTTTTAAACAGTTTTTTAATTTAAATGTTAAGCTGCAAGTAAATTCTTAGCCTTATTCGGCCCACGCCTTGTCTAAGGTGTCTTCTCTTGTCAGCTTAACTTGTACACCCACTACTTTCCATTCACGATCTAAGCGCGCAACTTCAAAATGCACTGCGGCGCGTTCAATTTCGGAATCGTCAGCTCGCCTCCGCGACCAAATGACTTCGATTGCACCGCCGTGTTCATTGTAAACAATAATTTTACGGTCGGGTATGACAGTATGAGTATAACCCTGCTCTTTCAGAGGTATATGATTCATTTCAAGAAATTTTACAACATCAGCATCGGTTGTTAACCAAGCTCGCAATCGTGGTGGTGCACAAGCGTACATAGGTGTGCCCCAATACTTGAGTATAAAGTCTGGGCCTTCTTTACGAACTCCTGAAGCAACTTCAACCCAGTGATTAAAATATACTTCAAAAAACCATTTAGATAGCTCATCTTTTATTATCTGCTGCTGGCTCATGATTAACCCTCGATATGTGTAACCTATTAATAGCTAACGTCGAATCAAACTACGGAATAACTATATAAAACATGGTTTCATAATGCAACCAAATGATTGCGCTTGCCACTCGAGGCTTGCATGTCTTCTCTATTTTATCTACAAAAAATTTAGTGTTATCAATTGAGCTTTTTTCTAAGAAATACAATACGAATAGTGCGTTTAATGGCTTATAAAGTTTTAGCTGGAAATCTCCATCGATAGCCCACCAAATCTTCGCTTAGAGCCCATAACTTTTTCCAAAGTGATTTATCTAAAGCATGAGCAGCAACTTTTGCATCACCAACAGGGCCTCGATATTCGTTCATTTTTTGTGGGCCGTAGTATGCACCGCGTTTTGCTTCAAGCCCGGCCGCTGCAAGTACTGCAGGAAGTGCTCCTTGATCAGCAGCTTGGGCAAACAGTGGATTAGTAAGCTTGTATATCCAGTTGAATAAGCCCTTTGGCCCAGTGCTTTGTAAGTTGGTATTGGAATATCCAGGATGAGCGGCAATACAAATCACTTTGCTGCCTGCTTCCTTTAATTTACGGTCAAGCTCGAAGGCAAACATCAGATTAGAATTTTTGCTATTAATATAAGCCCCTGTTGGCGAATAGTTCTTTTCGGACATATAATCATCTAAGTTTAATGTGCCGAACTTGTGTGCCAAACTTGATAACACCACGACTCTACCAGCAGCTTTTTCAATCAAATCCAGAAGTAATCCTGTTAAGAGAAAATGCCCTAGATGGTTGGTTCCTACTTGCATTTCAAACCCCTGTGCTGTTTTTTGCTGAGGTGTTTGCATTAACCCAGCATTATTGATTAGCCCATCTAGCTTTTCATATTTTTGATGAATTTCTCCGGCGGCTTTGTGTACTGAATTTAGGTCACTTAAGTCAAGTTGCACCACTTCGACAAGCCCATTCACATGGCTTATCAATTGTTGGCGAGCCTTTTCTGCTTTTTCTAGTGAACGACATGCCAAAATTATGTCAGCGCCTGCCTTGCCTAGATGTTTAGCTGTTTCAAAGCCAAGTCCGGCGTTTCCCCCGGTTATAAGATAAGTTTTGCCTTTAAGGTTAGGTAACTGATCCGGATTCCACGTTTTAAAACCAGAGTTGACGATAGTTTTGTCTGCCATTTTTCTAATGCCTTTTGATATTAGGTTGATTTGCCTGTCAAATGAATTACAAAGTTTACAGTATTAGTATTTTTTGTCAACTTAATATTTGACAAAAATGTCAGTGTTTGTAAACTTAGTAAACTTCATGAAATTAGAAAGGCTGAACATGAATCCAAAAGAGATACTGATGGGCTTTGCCCAGTACGGTGTACAGAAAACGTCAATGGAAGATATAGCAAAACGCGCAGGGCTTTCACGACAGTCCATATACAAGCGTTTTGGCTCCAAAGACGGCGTGCTAGAGTGGGCCCTAACCTCTTACATCAACCAGGTGTACGAAGCTGGCACTAACGCTCTTAAAGAACTTTCATCTTGCGACCCAAAGCAAACGGTTTTAACCGCCTTTGTGCATTGGATTGGCGATGGTGTGCCGCTAATTAAAACAACGGCACATGGTGCAGAGATTTTGGACTCGGGTATCAAACTGGCACAGGAGAGCTCTACCGATTGGGAAGGGGATTTTATGCGTATGTTGTCTGGGTTTATTGCTTCTTCAGGCTTAACAGATTCAATGGAAGACGCCATTGAAAGGTCTTTCGTTCTGCATGTTGCGTCGAAAGGGGTACTATTAAAATCACAAACGGTCGAAGAGTTTTCTGAAGGTATGAAACGCGTTATTTATATCGTATTTAGGTAAATATGTTGTATTTAACTTGCTAACTAATTGACCGTTTAAGCATAGCTACAGTCTGCATTAACGCGCATTATTGGGGGAATAGATATTGTAGTCACACTGCTAACTTTTCTAGGAGAAAACTAGAAAACACTGTGCAAGCGCTACCTCTGTGTATATGCTTGAGTAATACGATTCTTACATGTGGCTAAATTTTATTATGTATACATATGCAAATACCGATGAGCGAATGGAAAAGGCTTTTCAAATGGCTAGAGATACTTTTCGCTTTTACTGGCGGGAAATGTCTTGGGAATATCGGCGTATCATTCCTGCGCATGATCTTTCATGTGTCAAAGTTGCTTTTGTCACACCCGAAAATAATGAAGATACGCCAAGTCACGAACATCTTTGGGTATCTAATATTAATTTTGATGGCGAGACAATCGTTGGAGAGTTGTTAAACGATTCTATTTATACACCAACATTGAAAAAAGGTGACCATATAGAAGCAACATTGGATGATGTAAGTGACTGGCTTTTCGCATGTGAGGGTCGCGTTTTTGGGGCCTTCACTGTCAATGTAATGCGCCAAGATATGTCGTCAGAAGAGCTAGCATCTCATGACGATGAATGGGCTCTAAACTTTGGCGACCCATACGAATATGAAGTGGCATATTCAGGCTCCAATGATAATACACGTTATATCAATCGCTTCGATAGTGATGCCCAGATCCAAGCCCCTGATGAGCACCCTATGTGTATCGCGATGCTGCCACAACTCAAAGAGCTACTAGAGAGTAACACCGAAGAAATTACCGGAGCAGATGAGATGGGTTGGACCTTTGCCCACAATGAAGCTCTAGCTGGTAACTTCTCAGCTTTGGATCTTATGAAGCAGTACGGCGTTGATACAAATGTGAAAAACCATGACGGCAATACTCCTATGGATCTGGCTAAAAAATTAGGTTGGGTAAAAGAAGCAACAGAGTAATTTATTTGGGCATACCAGCTTGACGTAACCTCTTGTAAAAAATGTATTCGACTAGCATTAAGTTAATGCCCATGCCTAACAGGCGGTCGTAGTTATGCATAAACTGGCTGGCTAACCTCAATATCTCATCAAGCTGTCCCAACATAAGAAAAATAGGGATTTCCAGAAATATCGGTGTCACGACAGCAAGTGAGATAGCCACTGCTCGGCACATCCACTGTATGTGTGAGTGTATATTACGCTGGATGATGCAAAATAAGGCAACAGAGAACGCTATACACATTCCTGCGCTGACGATTGCCAATGATACATAGCGCATACCAAAAATATCTGGAAATAATACATGGTGTAGCCAAATTCCGGAAATAGCCATTACATAACCAGATAACACCGCAACGTAACCGCCCTTCTTGTGCCAATTTTCCTTCTTCTCTCTCAATGAAGGAGAGAACTGGAAAGGCATAGTAAGGAAGAATAATATACCAGAGCCACCATGGATAATAACTGCTGCAGGAGTGCTAAAATGCAGCGGATCAATAGTTGATGATACACCCTCAATAGTGGAAGGACCGAGTAATACCAAGGCAATTAAGAAGAAGGCTGGAATAGCTGGGATTGCTGTCATAAACAACAAAAAGCCTACCACAGGCCAGTTAAAGGGTGTCTTTTTTGCTCTTGAATTTTGATCGACCGGCGTATTTTCACGTCTATAATTCGCTATTTCCATCTTCATTTGTCCTCGTTGCTCTATGCTTATTACATGGTTAAGGTCGGAGCAATTGTGTAGGATCACCATATATCTGTCGTCCAAACCTAGTGTTATGGACGTTTTTAGGGTACTGGCCATTAGGATTGGACTCTTTTTACGGTCATACAGGTGTAAATTTAACCTTATCTTGGATGGATTGAGATTTTGACGTGATTGAGAATCCCGCACTGATTGTATTAAATATCAGCACCTTAACGCTGATCTTATTCTGCGGACATATGCTTGTTTTAAGATCGCTAACACGCCAAGCTTATCTGCCACTGGCAATATGTTTGTTCTGTATTGGTGTCGTTATATGTCGACCTATTCTGAAGATATTAATGCCGCAACTAGGCACAGCAGCTTTAGCTTTCGCCCTGCCAGCAATATTAGGGATTGCCCCTAGTTTTTGGTTATATGTAAAAGGCATTACTTCTGAGTACCCTTGGCACTTCACTCGAAGCACTGTTCGACACTTTATATTGTCAGCACTTGGTTTTCTCATCGCTATATTTACATTGATATTACCCAGTGAACTGACATATGGACTATTAGGTAATGGTGATGAAACCGTATTAGAGAACACAACACCTGTATTACGTTATCTTATTTATACTGCTTTAATTATTACGTTCTTACTGGTACTTGGATGGGCAGTGCAATCAGCCTATTACTTCTATCGCATCATTTATCGATTACATGATTACCGTACACATTTGAAAGACTTATTTGCTAGCACTGAAACCAGAGAAATCCGCTGGTTAAGCTGGTTACTACTAGCTGTAGGTGGGGTTTGGGGGGCGAGTGCCGTCAATATTGTATGGGATAACATTTTTAACATCCGGCTTATCAATGACATTGCCATTAATGCCGTCACGTTAATAATGATTTGGAGTATATGCATTTGGGGCTTAAGGCAAAAACCGGGCTTTGAAGAGATATATAATACAGCTGACGACAGTGATAAGGTGTTGATAAATAATGATCAAGAATTAAAGGCAAGAACCCAATCAAAATACCAACGTTCAGCACTGAATCAAGAGCAATCCAATAAAATTGCCAGTGATATGAAATTCGCCATGACACAAAACCAACTGTATCTCGATAATACCTTATCTCTACAAAAACTTGCCAAACACATCAATACATCTCCCAACTATATTTCTCAAACACTCAATGAAACATTAGGAATGAACTTCTTTGACTATGTCAACAAACACCGAATAGAAGACGCACAACAGCGACTACTAAATACCCGTGACTCGGTTATGGATATAGCAATGGCAGTGGGGTTTAATGCTAAGTCTTCTTTTTATACTGCTTTTAAAAAGGAAACGGACAAAACCCCCAGCCAATATCGAAGTCAACTCAAGTGAATTTTTTAAATAGTCTAGAGTTTTATTAGCACTAATTAATGATCAATCAAAAATAACACGTTGCGGAATGTAGTTAGCAAAAGGCGCGTCTTTAATACCAATCTGACCAAAGGAATTAAGTCCGAAGGTCCAAAAAGCTTCACTGCCATCCTCTTCTTCTGTCACCACTACGGTATGGCCAAGACCATTCGCTACTCTGATCACAGGTTGATTAAAAAAATCTACCCGTAGCGGCACACTACTATCCTCTGTTCCAATGCCTAAACTACCGAGTAAATTTTGCACCCAGCTAAATAATCTTCCTTCTGTTGATATAGCAAGAGTAAAGTTGCCTGCAGCTGAAATTTGCTGCATCTTAACTCCAGAGGTATCAATAAGGCTTGGGGTAAACATATTTTCATTGGTACCATTTCCAAGTTGACCGGAGAAATTCTGACCCCAGGACAACATACTACCATCGTACAATAATGCCACAGCATGGTCTTTTCCCGCTGACACTGCACGAACATATTGGTGGATATTGTCGATTAATTTAGGAGTATGACGACGGTTAACCACAATTGGGTCAATAGCGAGTTGGCCGTTGTCATTATCACCCCAAGCATATACCTCTCCTGCCTGCGTGATTGCTAAACTAAATGCCCCTCCTCCCTCGACTTCCACGATACCTTTCAGATTCGGCACAAGTATGGGATTAAGTATATTTTCATTGTTATCAGAAACTTCTATTCCAAGCTGACCTGCACCATTATTCCCCCATGCCCATACTCTTCCCTTTAGACTCACAGCTAAAACATGACGTTGCCCTGCACCTATATCAGTAATAAATATTTTATCAAGCGCTTTGATTTTTGTTGGCTTTAAAATTCTATCGACAGTACCACTACCCGCTTGGCCCTGATCATTTGTTCCCCAAACCCACACGTCTCCATCACTGTCGAGTAAAGTTGTAAAATTTAAATTAGCTTTTATATCCACTATGTGAACATGCTTGGGCAAGTTGAGTTCTATCGAAATAGGTGTATCAACACTACGAGAAGTTTCGCCGTTGCCTACCTGGTTACTATCGTTTCTTCCCCATGTATACAAAATACCTTGTTTGTAAGCAACTGTATGTGCACCGCCGGCAGCGACATGACTTTCATTACAAGCAGATAATACAAAACAAAAACAAATTGCTGTGCAAATTAATTTGATAGCATTTATGGATATGTTCATCTTCAACTTCCTTCGGCTATTAGCCATAACTACAGAGGACGTGAGATTATCCACAAATGATAATGATTATCAATACCTTTTTAGACGCCATCGGATTTCCCCGGTGATGTTTTAACCTTTTAGTTTTGTACTTCTAGATCTAAAGCTTTAACCCGCTCCATAGTGCTATCATGTGAATTTAAACACTTGAGCAAAAACGTATTATCATCTTCACTTTCCTCTAGTATGGATAAAAAACCCTTCATCGTATCTGTAAAAACTGCTAAACGAAAGACCATTTTCCAAACTGTGTTGGTGCTCAGATAGCCCATCTCATGTAACATAATTGTAAATAACACGCCTTGCTTTTCTTCTAATAAAACAACTAACTCATCGGTGTACAGTACAATGTGGCAATGCAAATGCATTTACACTAAAGCCATCAGGCTTATGAAAAAACAGATTACATTTCTCCTGTAGCAGAGAAAAATTTCTGAGTAACTGATTCTATGTATTACTGAGTTGTATTTGCTGACCCTCTGATAACTTAGATTTTTCAAATAAATTTTTTTCCACAACCAGCAGTGTTTGTTCCACTATAGCCCAACTTATTTCAAGTTTAGTAAGCAAACCTCACTTACTATTCAGATCATTCTCATTTAAATAATGAAGCTGCTAATAATCTTTAAGCCAAAGGGATATGAAATAGACCACGTTCTAGAAGTTACGATGTTTTTCCAGAACGCGCAACGCCAAATAACCCCCATAGACGTCCCTATCACGTTAATAGACGTGGTGAAACTTCTTGGCTACGTTCTCAGGCTAGTTCCTCTAGACCAACTATGCCAAGTGCATCTCAATCTTTAGCTAATAGAGCCGATGCATCATCGTCTAGAAGGCCATCTTTTCACAGCGAACTTGCAAATATTATAGCGAAAAAAAATCAAGGGGATAATGTTCGCAATGATTGTTGGGAATTGATGAACACCGCAAGATCTAAGCCTAACTTCTACGAATCAATTCAATACGCGATAGATAAATGTTCAAATAGTAAAACACTATTAGGCGATTTATTTTGTCCCGATAATATGAGTATGATGAAAAATCTCAGTTATACACAACGTGCAAACATTGTTTCCAGAGTTATGGCTTGCCCACAGAATAGAGGCTCACAACTTCCATCTGTGAGTCAGCAACGCCATGATAGAAGCTTATCTGAATACCAAAGTTTTCTTAATCTTAATGACACTGACTTCCGAGGAAAAAATATATTACTTGTCGGTGGCGGTGATTCTAATTTACGCTCATCTCTTAGAGGTGCAACTATTACAAATATTGACTTACATAAACCTGCTTCAAGAAGAGCATCACATCACCATATCCAGGGAAACTTCTGCAATTCAGGGCAAGTTATCAGAGGCCGGCGTGATAGAGGCCAAAATGAAGTTTGGTGTTTATTTTCTCTTCCTATGTATGCTCGATCTGTTACAGAAACTAAAAACTTTTTTAGTAATGCAATATCTTCACTTTCGGATAATGGAGTGTTAAGAATATTTCCGGCATTTGAGAACTCTCCATTGGCTAGCCAATCCCATTCTATTTACTCCCTTGTTAATCGAGACCTAGAGGGTTTAGAACATAACATTATGAGTAGCATAGCAAGCCGACCAGATCTATTTGAGGTATCTTACTACCAACAAAGTTACCGCCCCGGAATCATTGGCGGCCGTGGTACTTCTCAAAACACTGGAGTAAATATTCGAATACGGTCTGGGCAACGTAGCGATGCCGTAAATTACCTGCAAAATCAATTGCGCCATTTAACAATAAGTTAATAATTTTAAATAGTTGTGGGACTTATTTTTTATCTAATAAAAACGATTTCGGTTACTACTACAATTTGATCAAATGAATTGAAAAACTCTTTATATTTAAAAAATAAAGCCGTGATATATTTAAATAATACGCAAAATAGAAGAAAATTATAGGGTGCCGGACAGATAAATAATTATACTCAACGGTTTCAAACCACAGAGCATTGAGTCATGATAATGCTCGTCCCTTTATTAGGGCGAGCAAGTATTATGTTAGCCAAACTGAGAAGGACATATAATAGTTACACATTGCATATCATCAAAGTAAGCCATCTCTCATTGACATTTCTTACTATTAAGTAAGGCTCCGCGTATTATTTTTATATACGACAACCCCCTGATGCCGATATCACTTGATAAAATCCAAATCAAATGGAATTAAACACCTTTAGAACTTTTTGTATATCTATCTTCATTCTAGCGGCAAGCCAAATTATCTAGTAGTAGATAGTTAATTTCGCAAAAAAACAATGTAATCACATGATTTAATCAATTGATTAAATCATGTGATTACATTAAGATGGCTACCAAATGAGCATATAACGGTCGAAGGCCGAGAACCCAAAATGAAGAAATACAGCTTAATTTTTATCTGTTTATCTCTGCTTACTGCATGCACTGTGGGACCTGATTTCAAGCGCCCGGATACTCGGATCAAGCCAGAACAAGTCTTTTTGCATGCACCAGAGAAAGAGTCATTTGAGAGCATGGGGAATTGGTGGCAGCGGATTGACGATCCATTGTTTGCTCGTTATGTGGATCAGCTACTGAAACAGAACTTGGATTTAAAACAAGCAGGTGCCCGCGTTTTACAAGCACGTGCACGACTTGGTCTACAGAAAGGTAGCTATTCCCCCAGCTTAAGGCTCAATACCTCCAGCGGGCGTAATTTTATGCCGGTAACAAGTGCTGCTGGTAGCAGGCAATATGCAACAAATTACACCGCTGAACTTGAGTCATCTTGGGAATTAGATTTGTTTGGCCGTATTCGCAACTCGGTAAGTGCTGCCGATGCTAATTTTTTAGCGTCAGTTTATGACCAACAAGCTCTAACACAGAGCCTTATTACACAGCTTCTAAGAAGTCGCATTGCCATTGCCGTCAATCAACGATTACTGTCCTTAGCAGAACAAAACGCAAAAAACCGCAAACAAATTCTTGACTTAGTCAGCAATCGCTATGATTTGGGAGCGGCAAATGCAAGCCTTGAAGATGTATTACTTGCCGAGGAGAACTACAGTTCTGTTATCGCTGACGTCAATGAATTCCGCCGACGACTAACTGATGAAACATACGCTTTCGATATTCTTTTAGGTGAAATTCCTGGCACTACAAAATTAAGTACTATCGAATTCCCTGTACTACCAGCACCGCTAGATGTTGCCGTCTGTTTACCTGCGCACTTACTCGACCGTAGACCGGATTTACGTGCAAACGAACTGCGTTTAAAAGCCGCTAATGCTGATATTGGAGTGGCAATTGCAGATCTTTATCCTACGTTAAACTTAGTTGCCAGCGTTGGTGTTACGGGAGAGACGACCAATAATTTATTCAGTTCTGAACAATTAACAGGATCGATTATTAGTAGCTTGGTCACTCGTATTTTTGAAGGTGGAGCACTCCGTGCTAATATCAAATTGCAAAAAGCAGAAGCTGAAGAACTCGCTTATTCATATGCTCAGAATGTGTTAACAGCCATTCGGGAAGTCGAAAGTGCATTGCAGGCAGAAAAAGAATTAGCAGGTGAAGTAGAGTCGTTAAATCGTTCTGTAGCTTCACTAAAACACGCCGAAAATATATCAGAAGAAAGATACCGTAAAGGCATTCTATCTTTACGTGATTTTTTAAATACCCAACAACGCCGTTACCAAATCGAACAGAATGCTATTACCCGTGAACAGCAAAAATGGAATACACGTACTAACTTGTATCTTGCATTAGGCGGCGACTGGCTCTCTCATGATACTCCACAGGATACTTGCCCATGAACTTACAATTTTCTCCAAAAATAAAAGGTCTTATCCAACTTGCGTTGGTTATTGCTTTTATTCTGACATCTTTTGCGATTTCCAACATACTGCAAACTAACAAACCACAAGCCCAAGAAAAAAATGCACCTGATAAAGCACTATTCGTGGAAACGGAAAATGTAGGCCAAAGCGTTCACAATATTTCCTTTTACACAACTGGGACCGTGGAAGCGATAACCAATATCGATGTTATCCCCCAAGTTAGTGGGCAAATTATTAATGTAAATCAGGAATTTTATAATGGCGGTGAGTTTAAAAAAAATAGTGTTTTGTTTGAAATTGATCCACGAGACTTTAGACTAGAAGTAGAGAGACTAGAAGCTGAAGTAGCTCGTGCAAGTACTTCTCTAACATTAGAAAAAGCAGAAAGCAAAGCGGCCCTATCTGAATGGCGCCAGAGAAATGGAAGTAAGATAGCGCCCGATCTTGTCGCTAGGAAACCGCAATTGGCTGAGGCTCGGGCTAATTTAAAGGCAGCAAAGGCATTGTTAAAAAATGCTGAACTGGACCTTGAGCGAACCAAAATTAGAATGCCTTTTAATGGTCGTGTATTATCAAGCCAAGTTGCTACTGGGCGCTTTGTCTCTGCTGGCCAAAGTATTGCACAGGTGTTTGATCGATCAACCCTTGAAATTAGAGCATCATTACCAAGCCAAAAACTAGAATGGCTACTACAAGAAAAAAATCCAAATATTATAGTTACAACATCTTATTTAGGCGAAACTAAAAAGTATCGAGGATATTTAAAAAGGGGAACCTCCTCTTTTGATGCCAATACACGTTTTGCTAACGTGAGCTTCGGCATTGACAATGCTAATACATTAATTCCCGGTGTATTCACTAGAATAGATATTAAAGGACACCAATTAAACGGTATTACTCGCCTACCCTCTTCAGCGATTCAGAAAGGTGGGGTGATATGGGCAGTGGATGAGAAAAATAAATTAATAAAATTACAACCTGACATTATTGAATCTAATGACATATATGTTGCAGCTTCAGGCTTAGACGGTAATTTTCAAGTAGTGGTTAGTCGTTTGGATGGTGGTGAAGTAGGTATGAAAGTGATGCGTAATGAACTTGTTAATAAGGAGCGTGAGAAAGCCTTATGAGCATTTCTAAAATTGAGGAGCGCGGCATAATAGCTTGGTTCATCGATAATCATGTCGCGGCTAATATTCTTATGTTTTTATTTATTATAGGTGGCATTATCAGTATTTCGAGCATGCGCTCCGAAACTTTTCCCACTGTTGACCCTCGTTTAATAACCGTGTCCGTTGTATATCCAGGTGCTACGCCTTACGAGGTCGCTGACGCTGTCACCAATCGCGTAGAAGAATCCTTATTGGGTATCGAGGGAGTTAAAAGAATTGCATCAACCGCAAGCGAAGGTACAGGTATTATCAATGTGGAGCTAAAAGATTTTGCAGATGCTGACACAGTTTATAATGATGTTGAAACTAACGTAAATAGTTTAGTTGACTTTCCTCCAGAAGATGCCGAAAGACCCATTATTAGTAAAGTAAAAGTTACACCGAATGTGGTCACTTTAGCTTTATATGGTGATGCCTCGGAGGCGACGATTAAATACTGGGCTGAGACAATAGAAGACGACTTACGCACGTTACCTGGCGTAGCGTTAACAGCGGTCAGTGGGATTAGGGATTACGAGATTTCTGTAGAAGTGTCAGAACAATCTTTACGTAAATACGGCCTTAGCCTTGAAGATGTTCGCCGAGCTGTTAGTAATTTTTCTGTTGATACTCCTGCGGGGACAGTAGAGTCTAGCCAAGGAGAGATTTCCATAAGAGTACAAGAGCGCGGCTATAACGGAGAAGATTTTGAGAAAATGGCAATCCGTGCCCTACCAGACGGTTCTATTCTACGGCTTAAAGATATTGGTCGAGTGGTAGATGGTTTCGAAGATACCAACCTTATTAGTAAATTTAATGGCCAACGAGCTGCATTTATTGAAGTGCGCCGCAGTGAAAGTGAAGATACTTTAGAGGTCGCGTCTATAGTGAAGGATTATCTCGACAAAGTTGAGCTACCTACAGGCTTAAAGTTGGCTTTACAGAACGATCAGACAGCTGTTTTGAACGACCGTATAAACCTTATGCTACGCAACGCTGTATTGGGTTTTATGTTAGTTTTTTTAGTACTACTTTTATTTTTAGATTTAAAGCTGGCTTTTTGGGTGAGTGTCGCTGTGCCAGTATCTTTTTTAGGTGGACTAATGGTGGTGTACTTCATGGGGTATTCCATCAATATGATTTCGCTTTTCGCACTGATTATTGTGCTAGGTATTGTGGTAGATGATGCTATTGTCATGGGGGAAAGTATTTTTGAAGAGCAGGAAAACGCCAAGGGAGATCACAACGCAGTTTTTCATGGTGTCAAAAAAGTTATTGCACCCGTTACTGTAGGGGTTACCACGACAATGGCGGCTTTTGCCCCTCTTGCTTTTAGCACCGGAACACTCGGTCAAGTTATCAGTAATATCCCTGTAGTTGTGATTCCAATCCTATTTTTTTCATTAATAGAAGCGTACTTCGTGTTACCTTCGCACTTATCCAATCCCAGTCGCTGGAGTAAAGGTATTGTCTTAGATATTCGCCGAATATTTGATAGATTTTTAAAGCTGTTTGTCGACCGAGTGTTATCACCAGCAGCCGCTTTTTTTATCTCCTGGCGCTATGCCACCGTAGCAGGTTTCTTTGCCTTTGCTATTGTTACTTTTTCTATGGTATCCAGTGGCACAGTAAAATTTATTTTTTTCCCAAGTGTCGAAGGCGATGAAATCACGATTGATGTAACTATGCCTGTGGGTACACCATTTAAAACTACAGAAAAAACATTACTCAATATTGAAGAAGAAGTAATTAATGTACGTAAAGAGCTTGGCACAAATAGTGAAGATCCGTTTCAAAGTATCGTAGTAACTATAGGACAAACTTCTGCAAGCTCGAATCCTGGAAGCGTTGGTGGTGCATCATTTGACAATAGTATCGGTCAAGTAAAGATCCAGCTTTTGCCTTCAGATTTTCGCGAACTCTCAGCAAAGCAGATAGAAGGAAAAATACGAAAACGTATTGAGCACCTATCGGGTATCGAACAGTTAAACTTTGCCAGTTCTCCTATTGGCTCAGAACCTGATATTGAAATTGAGTTAACCCACCCAGATGAGAATATTTTAAATCAAGCTGCAAAAAAACTGAAAGCTGAATTAAGTAATTTGCAAGGAACTCTAGATGTTACTGATAGCTTTGAAATGGGTAATGTAGAATATGTATTTTCTTTGAGCGATGAGGGTTTAGCTGTCGGCCTTTCCCCTGCTGAACTTGGACAACAATTACGTGCAGCATTTTTTGGCCTAGAAGTGCAACGCTTCCAACGTGGTAGATCTGAAATAATTGTTTTTGTGCGTTACCCTAAAGATGAACGCGAAAGCCTAGCCGCACTTAATGATATGAGGATTCGTTTACCCGACGGCTCGGAGACACCATTGAGCTCGGTAGCTAATATTAAAGAACAGACAGGGTTTTCACAGATACAGACGGTTAATGGCCGCCGTGTAGTAAGTGTCACCAGTGATGTTGACTACAGTATCGCCACACCCAACGAAATTTTCGCAGCCTTAAATGCTAATATTTTACCGCAACTAAAACAACGTTTTACCGGTTTAACCTATACATTTGAAGGAGAAAGCCGAGAGCAATCAGAAGATCTTGCCTCCCTTGGAAGTAATATGTTGATCGCGGTTATCGTTATCTTTGTTTTACTTGGTGGGCAATTACGTAGTTATATCCAACCGATTATTATCATGGTGACAATCCCCTTTGGCGTGGTGGGCGCAATCTGGGGCCATTTTCTCCTAGGAGAAAATCTTACTTTTATTTCTATGTTTGGTATCGTTGCATTATCGGGCGTCGTAGTGAACGACAGCGTCGTTTTGATAGATTATCTGAACCAGCATAGGAACAATGGAAAGAGTCTTTTTGATAGTTGCTTGATCGCAATAAGGCGCCGTTTTAGACCTATCTTATTGACAACCTTGACAACAAGCCTGGGGCTTCTACCCATGCTACTAGAGACCAGTATGCAGGCACGTTTCTTAATTCCTATGGTCATTTCACTTGCAATGGGTATTCTGTTTGTTACTGTTATTGTACTTGTATTGACGCCTGTTTTGATTATGATTACTGATGATATTCGACGTTTTTTTAGACAGCTAGGGCTTGTTGCCGGCGAGCAGCATAGTAATAATGATTCAATTGAACATAAGGTATTAACTAATGTCGTTAGAGATGCTTGACAATATGGATAAAAGCCGTATGGAAAAGCGCGGCGAAGGAACAAAATATGCGCTAATCATGGCTGGAATTGAAGTATTCGGAGAGCATGGACCTAAGAACGCGACGGTTCGGATGATTGCGGAAAAAGCCAGTGCAAATGTTGCCTCTATTCCCTACTATTTTGGTGGTAAAGATGGGCTCTATATCGCTGTTGTAGAATATATCGCTCAGCAAGTTTTACAGCATTTGCAGCAGTCCAGTGCGTATGTTAACGAGAAACTTAGTCAAGATAATTTATCCGCCAGAGAAGCATTAACTATATACCTTAAAATGAAGGATAATATTCTTACCTCTTTAATTGAGGGCGATGAACCAAAAAGCTGGGCTCAAATTCTCATGCGAGAACATACAAGCCCAACTCCAGCCTTCGACGTAGTGTATAAGAAATACTTTGAACCAACCCAAAAGATAACATATAAATGCATTTCAATTTGTACTGGTTTACCAGCAGATAGTGATGAAGTAAAAATCATATCCCTCTCTCATATAGGACTTGTTCTAGGGTTCCATCTAAAACGAGAAACACTTATGCGCAGCTTAAATGTGAAAAAGTTGAAACGCGAACATATTGAGCTTATTCGTAAGACTATTAAAATAAATCTTGAATCCTCCTTGCAAGCTTATGGTGTTTTAAACATTGATTAAAAACAGGCACTTGACGGAATAGAGAGAGGTACTTTCTCAAAAAAAAGTACCTCTACTTTTCTTACTAGACATATACTTAAATATATTATCTTATTGCACAATCACAGTTTTTAAGTATGTTAACGATATCACTTATTTATGTACCTTCGTTTCTTTCTTCTGCTCCCGCCCAATCCCTTGGCAAATGTTTAGCAGCATATAAAAAGGCAAAAATACTAATTACAAAAAATATAGCCAAAGATGATAGGGCAATTCTTAGTGCTTGGGCTTCGCCAAAATCCGTCATTAAAAATTGACTGAGAAATCCGACATAAGTTGGCCCACAACCTAAACCAATAATATTTAAGAACAAAAAAAACAGGGCTGTTGACATTGCACGAGTTGAGATAGGCGCTAATGTTTGAGCGATAGAGAAACTTGGCCCTAAGTAACTGCCAGACATAAATAAATAAATTGCCAGTAAACATAGATAGGTATTAACACTGTCAACCCAAAAGCCCAAAATCAAGGCCGGCACCCCAATTGACAAACATATAGCTGGTACCAAAGCATATGCACGAACATTTTTCTTAGCCCATTTTTCAGCCACTAAGGCGCCAATATATGTACCTAAACCATATACTATGCCGTTAATAAGGCCCAATGCTAGCATTAACGATTGAAAGTTACCTGGGTTATTCTTTGGATGATAGCTAGGGTCGTGTCTAAATACATAGTCTACCCCCCACTGAGCTAGAGAATAGGCGCCGAAAGAAGCAAAGCCTATCCCCATGCACATTCCCCACCAAGACTTAATAGTGAGTAAGTTTTTAATTGACTCCGAGAAAGGCTCTCGCTCTTTGTTAGCAAAACCTCCTGCTTCCATCGCTCCTCGCTCAGGCTCTTTGATAAAGATAAGCACTACAATAGCCAACGCGACACCAGGTAAACCTAGAGCGAGAAACGTCCCCCTCCACCCTATTGCAGAAACTAACTGTCCGGCGACAAAAAATGCAAACATGACACCTATAGGTATGCCAAGTGAATAGATCGCCAAGGCACTGGTGCGTTTTTCTTTTGGGTACATATCCGAAATAATAGAATGGGCAGGAGGGCTCCCACCGGCCTCACCTATGCCTACCCCTAAACGAGCGAGAGCAAGAGTCATGAAGTTTGTAGCCATACCAGATAGGGCCGTGAAACCACTCCAAACAGCAAGCGAAAAAGCCATGATTTTGACGCGATTGTAACGATCCGCTAACCAGGCGATAGGTATTCCCACTAGGGTATAAATAAGCGCAAAAACAATACCTTTGAGCAGACCAAGCTGCCAGTCCGTAAGATTTAAGTCATCTTTTATAAAAGGCGATAAAGTACCAATAATTTGTCGATCAATAAAATTGAAAGCATAAACGAGGGTTAATAGCAACAGCACCGTCAAGCGGTACTTAGGTGTAACGTGAGTAGATGTATCCATGATGGCAAGCCTTATTTTTATTATTACTGAACATCGATCAATTTGACACCAGGAAAGTGAAATCTATCCTTTAAGGTTTTGGGTGATAAGATGATCGTTTTGGCTAATGCTCTCTATCAGAGAATACTATATACAAAGCTTTGTTAATTGGTAAGTCACTGACTATTCGTTGGCTTCGCCCATATCAATCTTTGCGTTGTTTATGGCGCCATCCTGGAGAGGAATTTAAGCCCGCATATACAAAGACTATAGGTAATCAACACTAAATAAGTTAGCCATATTTGAACTACGATGGATACTATCTAGTTATGCTCGTCGAAAGTTGATGAGCTCTGATCATGAGCGATAACACAGCAGAATAAAATAATTATCAGTATCTACTATTCAATGAGTACTAATAATTACTAAATAAAATAGATTAATCAAAGTACTATTAAACTATTGTTATAAGAATATTAAAGTTCTATTACTTCTTAGAACAGGCTTCCATTTTTGCATCTTTTACTACTAATAAAAGAAAAAACGGCCATGAGTCAAACTAAATTCATCTTTATATTTAGTAATAAATATTAATAGTTCAAAAAAAATTACTTTCCATTTATACATTTCATTAATATGGTCATTAATAACCTTTAAATAGTTCATTTTATTAATCTAAAATTAGGCATTTTATAGATTTAGTTCTCAAAGTTTTAATATTCACGATTGAAACGTAAAAGCCATTAGAAAGTGTAATAGAAGCAACATAGTATTTTGTATTGCCTAATGAAAATTTCTAGATTTTCAGTGGCGCCTAAAAATTCCGTTCGAGTTTAAAATTCCATCAGCTAACAATTAAAGTTCTAAATAATGCCTAACACAATTTTTTGTATTTCCGCACTACACGAAAAGCAATCCGAAATTCTATTTGAACAATTGATTTATAAAGAATCAACTCACCAAATAATTGGCGGAAAACTCCAATTTAAAGGTAAATTCGAACCTAAAAGGCTTATAAAAGCTCAAGCTTACCTTGCTGATAGTTCGGATATATTCCGCCATCGTTTAATACTAGATGACGGAGTATACTGGAACCGCTTTGAAGAAAAGCCAACGTTCTCTTTTAATGAAGTGTCTTTTGTTAATGAAGCTAAACCTCACCAAGCAGCAGATAATTGGTACAAAAGAAATTATTTAAATCGTCCATTTGATATAAGTAAACCCTTAAGTAGGTGAAGATGGTGTCAACCTTTCTGGAGGTCAAAAACAACGTTTGGCCATTGCACGTGCGATACTTCATAATCCTGATATTTTATTGCTTGACGAAGCGACCTCCGCACTAGATAGCGCAACAGAAACAGCTATATCCCATTCACTATCACAGCTTATGAAAGGACGAACAACTATCATCGCTACCCACCGTTTACATACTATGAATACTTACGATCAAATTGTTATGATGTCAAAAGGTAATGTTCTCAATGTGGGTTCTCATCAATACTTATTAAAAAACTGTCCTGCTTACCGCGATCTAATTGAACAGCAAATGAAAATAGATAATTTTGTAGTGAGAGCTATTTAACTGAAAATGAAGTGGGCTTCGATGCTCCCACTTCATTATAGTTAACTCAAGTTAATAAATAGAGATATCTAATACTATTTTATTGGGTACTAATTTCGATAACTGGGGTTTGCTCATCAATAGCAAGCACAAATTCTGCTAGATACTGCAAAACTATCGGATCATTAATTGTATCATCAATTGTTGCATTACCTTGCTGCGGCAGAGTATGTAGTGCGAAAACATCTTCAAGAGTAACAGCACTACCATCATGTAAATACGGTGAGCTTAGTGCTATCCCAAATAAAGATGGCGTATTAAAGCCTATTCCTCCAAGGGAGTTAAAGCCTTGAGTCGATTGTCCCGCTATAGCACCAGCTCCACGAATTTCAAGATCATTAGCGGCAAATAAAGTACCCACATCATCCAAGAAGTTTGTAGTATCACCATTAATTTCAACTGAGCGAATTTGAGGACCTGCCGTGGTCAAATTAGGATCAAGTGCTAACACACCATTAAAAAAATTGTTACCCAGGGGGTTTTCGGCAAAAGTAGGATTATTTTCATAAGCGGAAATCGTACTTTTTGTCCATTTTTCGCCACCGTGGCAACTCGCACAGTAATTTTCAAAAGTTGCACGTCCAGATGTTAACGCGGCAGTATTACTAATATCAGGCATAATTGGTATACGAACAGCATTGGCAACCCATTCTGTCATTGCATCTAATGCATCACTAATACCTTTAGTAGGCCCATGATTAAAGACTTCAGTAGTTCTATTGCTGCCATTAACATTTGTCGCAAACCCTGTTCCGCCCTGAACACCTCGCGAATTATTATTAAAGTCAGTAACGCTTCCGCGTACACCGTTCCAGTTTAGAATTCGCTGATCATCGGTATTATTTTTTGCGAAAGTACCCTCCAAAGGAATAGTTTGTCTCGGACCTGTAGGAAAAATCCATGTTACATTGTCACTATGACCATCTTCATGGCAAGAAGCACAACTACTCCAAGCGTTGTCCGATGCTTTATCTCGAAAAGCTAAAGGCTCGATATCTCGAACTTCAGTATCAAATACACCATCACCATTGGTATCAAAAGTATCTGGCGTACCTAGTGCGGTGTAAAAAACTAATTTACCTAGAAGCTCGCGATGCTTTTGCGTACCTGGTGCCGCAGGTGTACTTGAAGCTATATCCTGTGTAATTACTTGATTATTTTCCAAGTCAATAGATGTTACCGAAGAGCTTACTTCGTTATTAGTATAGGCACGTGTGCCATCATGACTCATCACTACACCACTTGGAATATTACCGGTTTTAAATCGTATCACCCCTGATGGAGCGTTAATATCCAGTTGGCCTTGGCTATCTAAGCCTGCCCGCATCACATAGTTTCCACCTCGGCTCACAATTAAAAATTGATCACCGGCTAAATTAGCATCGATGGCGACAATGTCGTTACCAAATAAACGATCTAAAGATTCCGTTGGCGATGTAGGTTGCGTTTCCCTTTTAATTTGATCGTTAAGATTTATTGTTGTATCAACACCATTGGACAGATCAATCGAACTCATAAGTGCCTGTACATTGACATTAAATTTAACAGGGGGCTCAGGTGATGCTCCTACGTTGGGAATATACAGTGTATTATTTCGAATCATCGCAGCAAATAAATTATTGGTATAAGCACCCTGAGCAGTATTCGCAATATTGCCTCCATCACTAATATCAGCACTACTAGTATCAGGACAGAACACCTCATTTTTCAAAGCCGCTGCTCCATTTCCTAACCCATCTGCACCGCTATTAAAAAAAACTGTACCAGTATCTTGTAACGCGTTGCGTGTATTCTGACAAAAGCGTCTCCTATCAGCAGCAAAACCTGCATTAGCTAAAGGTGATAGATTATATTCAAAAGTAGCGGGCATATCATTTAAGGAGCTCTCTACATTGAAATATATTACCTTACCTTGCTTGGCATCATTAAAGCCATCAGGTCTATTGACAGGATCGATTACCTCTGAAAAAAAGCGAGTGACATAAACATATTCATCACTGTCTTCCGCATCTCCATCATTGGTAATGGCGATTGCCATAGGATTCCCTCCGACATTGACAGTATTTACTACTTGGTTTGTCATTATAGAAATAACAGAAACTGTACCTTGTGTATGATTAGCGACATAAGCGTAGGTTCCATTTGGAGAAATTGCAATGCCTCTAGGCTCGGTACCTACCTCAATAGGCTCTCCAATAACCGAAGGAATGGGTTGACTTAAGTCTATAACCGAAACAGTACCATCGACAGCATTGGTTATTAAAGCTTTAGTATCATCGGGAGTGATGACAACGGAACGTGGCTCGTCTCCTACAGTTATTTCAGCTTGTAGTATTTCAGTGTCCTCACCCGATTCATTCTTGACCTGAATCACTGAAACACTATTATTTTCCCGATTAACGACAACTAGACGTTCGTCCCCGGATGTTAATGCGATACTACTGGAGCGACTCGGTATAACAGAAGTTGTTGGTGGTTCCGGCGTTGGTGTTGGCGTTACGGTAGGTGTTGGAGCATTTCCATTTCCTCCATTATTGTCGTTGTTCCCCCCTCCTCCTCCACAGCCAACAAGTAGAGATGAACTGAGTAAAATTGATCCAAGGCCCTTCACAGATTTGAAATAATGAGAGATAAAATTTTTTAAAAAAACATCTCGATTTTTTTCAACTTTCATATATGCATCCTATTAATTAAATTTATTTATCCTATAGTGCCTCCAATATTACGTATTCAATATTCCTGAGGTTGCACCTTTTAAAATAAGTTTTATATAAAAATTGAAGTCAAACATATTTATTTTTATCTTCTAATCTTTCTACATTTAAATAGCCAGCACTAAACAAAAAAATTTTTATTTAGTGCTGGCTATTTAAATGTATAGTGATTATTTTATAGATAAGTATCGATAGAGAAAAATAAGAAAGATAAAAAACCATTAGAGCCTTTAACAAACAGTATAGTTTTACTTTTTCCCCTTCTCATTATTAGTAGCTCAAACAATTAAGTTCATATAAAAATCCTTTTACCATGCTAAATCAACCATTTGTTATATAAGATGCCAAATATTTTTTATTGATACCACTATAATTATGTAGTGATATGTATGAAGGGTTACATCTTTAAAGCCCTAGTGATACTTACGTGATATACGCAGTAAAAGTTGCATATTATATTTTGAGGAAGTTGCTGTTCTAAATTACTGCAAAACTCTATTTTAACTGGCATGCTCTCGACAAATTAACTGGCTATCTGCGTTTGAGAGTGGGACATGCAACAGAGAACATTGGTGTGGATTACCTTCAGGGAAATTTTCTTTAAAATACTTACATGTTCTACACGCGCCAAAAGGCACACCTTCCCTTTGCTTAAGCGCGCTAGAGAGCACACTCTTTAATGTTTGGTTAAACGTCTCTACTTGGTTGTGATTCAGTTGTTTTATTGAATCTGTTAACGATTTTAAAGGGTCATCGTTTAATAGACTCAAGCCACTTTGTGTAAGTGTAATACTCACTGAGCGCCGATCTTTTTCTGCACTAACCTTCTGAATTAAACCCTTTCGTTCAAGTACATTAATTGTTTGTGACACCGTGCCTTTGGTAACACCAAGGTATGCCGTCAACGCAGAAGGTGTACGCGAAAAACGGTTCGCCTGAGAGAAAAAGCGTAATGCTTCCCATTGCGCAGGTTTTATTGCACTGAGTGCAGCATCGTTATTAATAACTCTTGCTAATCGTTCTAACAATATTAGGGTGATTTCTTCAGCATTGTATTTCATGCTCACATAGTATCGAGTAAATACAGTTATTGCAAGCGCAAGGAAATGCTGTTATCGTTAATAAAGTATTTAGTCGATACTAAATTAACGTGAGATTTGCAGGAGATACTAATGAGAAAACTTATACGTGTAGTATGTTGTTGTTTTATTGTACTTTCCCCTTTTGTTTCAGCTGGGAAAGATGCAATACCGGGGTACACTTATGGCAAGAAGTCCATTATGACTGCCCCCTATACCTTGGACGACTTAGAAAAGCTTAAAGCGACCGTTCTATTTACTGAAGACGATGCAAAATGGCTTCGCAAAAGCCGTAAAGTTTTGGAACCTCAAGCGGAAAAAATATTAGATACATGGTACGGATTTGTAGGATCTACACCTCATCTGTTAGCTTATTTTTCAGATGCCAAAGGAAAACCTGACAGCCGTTACCTCGGTCGAGTCCGCCAACGTTTTATACAATGGATTTATGACACAGCGGACGCTAATTACGACCAAAATTGGTTAAATTATCAGTATGAAATTGGTGTGCGCCATCATCGCAAAGGTAAAAATAAGACAGATAATGCTAGAGCAATTAAGCATATTCATGGCCGTTACGTGGTTGCTCTTACTTATCCTGTGACGGCGACTCTTCGACCATTTTTAGAAAATTCAGATTATTCCGCCAAGGAAATTGACGCTATGCAACAAGCTTGGATTAAATCGGTGTTAATACAAAGTATCCTTTGGACAGAGCCTTATTTTAAAAAAGGTGACTTTTAACGCGGTCCAAACCTATTATTTCTGTACATTAGGAGGCCTATCAATATTCAAGTTGATAGGCCCGTTTCAATTTTAGCGTCACATGCTAACTGCTCACGTTGTAGGCTATCGCTATTGGTTAGAATGGGGACTAATCAACCAATCGTCAAATTTTTACCTTTACCCCTTGAAAACGGTATCTAAACCCACAAGTTTAAACAAATCGGTACACACCTTTAAATCAAGTATTGGGGTAATAATCAGCGATTGATATTATCCTTGGCTACAACCACTTAATAACGCGACTAGGAATACTTAAATGAGTGATAAAGACGACTATACGCCCCCAAAAGTTTGGAAATGGAATGCTGAAAATGGGGGGGAATGGGCAAAAATTAATCGGCCAATATCTGGCGCAACCCATGATAAAACCTTACCTGTCGGGGACAATCCGATCCAACTATACTCTCTTGCAACACCAAATGGCGTAAAAGTCACCATAATGCTCGAAGAGCTGCTTGCTCTCGGTCACACCGGTGCAGAGTACGATGCCTACACAATTAGTATCGGCGAAGGCCAACAGTTCGGGAGCGGCTTTGTCGATATTAATCCTAACTCTAAAATTCCTGCGTTAGTCGACCGTAGTACTGAGACGCCCACTAAAATCTTTGAATCTGGTGCTATCTTGCTTTATCTCGCCGAAAAGTTTGGCGCATTAATTCCACAGGATGCATCTAAACGAACGGAGTGTTTATCTTGGTTATTTTGGCAGATGGGAAGTGCCCCTTATCTTGGCGGTGGGTTCGGTCATTTTTACAGCTATGCGCCAGTAAAGATCGAGTACTGTATCGATAGGTTTACTATGGAAGTGAAGCGTCAGCTGGATGTGCTTGATAAGCAACTAGCGGATAAAAAATATATTTGTGGGGATGAATACACCATTGCTGACATTGCGATATGGCCTTGGTATGGAGCACTTATATTGAATAAAGTATATGGTGCAGCAGAGTTTTTAGAAGCGCATACCTACACTCATGTTTTAAGATGGGCAAATGATATTGCGGCTCGCGAAGCTGTAAAACGAGGAAAAATCGTCAACAAAACTTGGGGAGAGCTAGATCAACAACTTCACGAGCGTCATCACGCGAGCGATTTCGACGAGAAAACTCAGGATAAATTAGAATCATCCAACTAAGTCTTTTCATTAACAAGCCGACAACTCATACTTTTTGATGCATTGCAGCTTACTGCAATGCATCCTGTTAAGAGTTTTATGATAATTAAACTTTTCCCCCCAAAATAGTATTTACCTTTATATTTTGCTACTCATTTAGTCTTTTACAAGTGAGCTAATGAAATCTATTAGATATAGTCTCATTGCTTTATACTAACAATGAAATAACGTGCGGCGTGAATATGCACACTTATATATTTATTTAGAAAAATTAATAATATAACTGCCAGGAAAGCTTTTATATAGCGACGATAATGGACAAAGATAGAGCTATACTTAAATTGTGCATATATATTTGGCTGGGAAAATGGGGCATTTAATGCATTCTGAGTTAATTAAACACGGAATGTGTCTTACCCTCCAATTTCTTATATATCTTTTCTTTCTAACGATCTCTAAATCAGTTCAATCTCATTCTTTTCATAACATCCAATTTCAGAGGGTTTTTGAAGGCAACCATACGGATAACATCTTAGGTACGATTAATGCCATCACTCAAGACTCTGACGGATTTATTTGGCTGGGCGGCACTCAGGGGCTCGCCCGTTTTGATGGTGCTGAATTAAAAGTATACCTTGCTGATCCAAGCGTTTCCGATAGCCTTTCTAATAATTATGTTTTAGACATGTTAACGGATGCTCGAGGACATTTATGGATTGCGACAGGAGATGGTCTCAATCATTTTGATCCTTACTTAGAAAGGTTTAATGTTTTTCGCGCACAGGAGGGAAGTTCAACGACGCTTCCCGATAATTTCATCACTGATTTGGAAATGGGGGACAATAATGAGCTTTTTGTTGCCACCCAAAAAGGTGTCATCATCATAGACACTGCAACAGGTAAGATGCGTCACACACCCGTACAGGGCTATGTTTATCGGATTTACCTCGATAAACATAGAAAACTATGGGTGGCTTATCGTGACCGAGGTTTAATTCGCTACAACGCCAATGATCTAACATTGGAACATATTTATAAGGTAAGGAAGACAGAGAAAGACCATTCAGGGTTATGTGGCAACAAAATCCTTGATGTGGAAATGGATCAACATAATATCCTTTGGATAGCAACACTTGGCAATGGTATTTGTCAGCTAGACCCAGCGACCGGCTACTTTACTCATTTAACAGATTTTGCGGCAAATACAGTTTGGGATCTATTTCTCGACAATCAGAGTAATATGTGGATTGCCACCGACCATAGTGGCTTGGCTATATATCCCTCAAGTGAAGAGAAATTTCTCTACTACGGTTACGATATCCACAAACCTAAAAGCTTACCCACAAATAATATTCGTGATCTCTTTCAAGATAGGATGGGTGACATTTGGATAAGCACGTTTCCCGGCGGCCTCAACTACTTCGACCAATCCACCACTGCATTTACGAATTATATGCACCATCCTATGCAGGAGAACACTCTAACTAGTTCTGAGATCATCGATATTATGCAGGATGACAAAGGTCGAGTATGGCTCGGAACGGAGAGAGGACTTAACCAACTGCATAATGATACTGAAGTGGTAACACGTATTAACTGGCCAGGTCTAGAAGATGAAACAGTACTCTCACTTGAGCAGGGCCAAGATAATACTTTATGGGTAGGTACTTGGTCTCATGGTTTAAAACGAGTTAATTTGTTAACCAAGGAAATTAAGACCTACCTACCAGAGCCCGACAACCCGAATAGTATTAGCGGTAAGTTTATTTGGAAAGTCTATCGCGATAGCGATAATAAAATATGGGTAGGAACTGAGGCAGGAGGTCTCAATCTCTACGATCCAACAACGGACAGTTTTCAACGTTTTATCAATTCGCCAGCCGTACCCAATTCCATCTCTGCTAATTATGTGAAAACAGTCCTTGAAGATAAGGCGGGCAATTTCTGGGTTGCTACCACAGGAGGCCTTGATAGATTAGACCGCTCAACGGGCATTTTTACCCATTATCAACCAGATAAAAGAGACCAACATTCGGTAGGTGGCAGACGTATCATTGCGCTGTTTGAGGATTCTCTCAACAGAATTTGGGTTGGTACTCAAGAAGCAGGCGTCAGCATATTTAACCCAAAGACTGAGAAATTCATTACCCTAAACATGGAAAGTGGATTACCTAGCTTAAATATAACGTCTATATTAGAGTCTGCGGACGGCTATATATGGTTAGCGACAACGCGTGGCTTAGCACGGGTCGATCCTAAACAATTCACTATACAGACATTTAACTCCGGCCATGGATTGGTAGGCAGTAACTTTTATCGCGATGCTTCTCTTTTAAGCGATAGTGGCATGCTGTATTTTGGCAGTACAACAGGTCTCTCGGTATTTGATCCTAGCAACATATCTATCGACACAGCTCCACCGATAATAGGTCTCACAGACTTTAAAATAGCCAATAAATCCGTCGTGATAGGTCAGCCGGACTCCCCTCTTTCCTCTTCTTTAAATAAATCGGAAACTATTTATATTACACCTACGGATGTAATGTTTTCTATTAATTTCTCGGCGTTGAGTTATCGGGCATACGATCAAAATACCTATGCTTATATGCTTGAAGGCTTTGATAAAGAGTGGATTTATACAGGCACAAATAGAACGGCAACATACACTAATTTACCGGCAGGAAAATTTGTTTTCCGCGTTAAAGCGGCGAATGCTTACGGTATATGGAATGAGGAAGGTATCGCAATAAACATTGTGAGAATTCCTGAGATTTGGAGAACTTGGTGGGCCTATCTGGCCTACACTATTGGCGTAATATGTTTGTTTGCCCTATATCGTCATCACAATGAGATACGACGACGTTCCGAAGTTTATCGCGAACAATCATTAACAGATTCATTAACAGGTATTCCCAACCGAGCCGGCATAATTCAAATTGCTGGAAAGTGGTTAGTGGGAAATCGCGCATCAGATAATGTAAGCCTTATGCTATTGGATATTGATCACTTTAAGAAAATTAACGATTCTCATGGACACGATGCGGGCGACAGAATTCTGTGTGAGGTGGCCGAAGTGTTGCGCTCACGCTTGCGGCACGATGATCATATAGGCCGTTGGGGCGGCGAAGAATTTTTGTTCATCTGCAAGGGCTCGTCACCTGAGAAAGTTTCACGCTTAGCAGAAACTTTAAGATTGAAAGTGGCGGAACATATTTTTGATAACCATAAAACACAATTAAACATTACGATAAGTATCGGCGTAGTTAAGATCCTCGGTAATGAAAGTTTTGAGAAGGCAATTAAACGGGCGGATGAAGCTTTGTATCGTGCAAAAGGGGCAGGCAGAAACAGAGTTGTATCGGCCTAAGAGGCAAAATAAACCCAAAAGCTACCTCATACTCATCCCCTCTTTGCTAGTTAAAACTGCCCTCAAATCATCTATGATGTCGAGGTTAGAATATTTTATAGATATCTCTGAAACCTCCTGTTTCTCTTTTTCACCGTTATGACGACCCAATACTGTATACATGCAATCATGTTTTAGCTTCAATAATTTTTGGGCAATATCGATCATTTGTTCTGTACCGTAAAAATTAATTTTCATGGTTCCAGTATTTTTAGTTTTAGGAATAATCTGAGTTTTATAACCTGAATACTCTTCTATCTCTTTTTGTATAGTATCGATGTCTGCATACATTGTTTTTCTAATAGGAGAATCTTGGCCCCCTGCTCTATACAGCTCTATATCCCTTGTAGTCCATGACTCAGATATTACCATCGTGGCTAATGAGAATTGCTTATCGGGGTTTTCATAGCTAATGTATTTGGCAGCGGTTTTCCCTAGTTTTCCCTCTTTTACATATTGTTGCACTCGAGGGTCAAGATTCTTTGCTAAACGCTTATCTGTGTAAAGAGTAGATTTCTTACCTAACTTGGCTATGTTTTCTGCTCGTCTAAAAGAAAGCTTCGCTCCAGTAATTTGTTTATAGTTAACAATTGCCTGTTCAATTACGTTCTCCGGTTTACTGGGCATGGCGTCATTAACAGAAATAGAACCAACAAGCTTGATAAATATATCGCTGAAAGTTGAACTAATAAGACAAGGTACATAGTCAATCAATGCCGCCTTGGCGGCGCGAACCACTTCGATTCCATGGACAACGGAATAACGCATACTCGCCCTTCCCTTTGTTACAAGCACAACACCGCGCGTCACATACATTTCATTTTGAAATTCTGTAATCAAAGTATCTTCAAGAGAAGTTTTGGGCTGGTTCTTTTCAGCTTTGCTCAACGCAAACATATCAATATGTATGTTTCTAAATTCTAAATCCATTATCAGCCTCTATCACTTTATTACCAATTAATCATGCGTCTCCGCGCGGAGACATTTTATCATTAAAGTAAAATATTTGCCCACTCAATTTCTGCATCATTTTGCTATAAAGGCTTATAAGTCAAAGGGTTAGCCCATCGTATTCTTGGTTATGATAACAACTATGGAAATTAGAAGCGGAACTAGAAGTACACCCACTTTTACTTAAATAAGCTGTGTATAAATTGTTTATAGGCTGTATATAAACAGTCCTATTTTACGGAGTGAAAATAGAAGCAATTCGGAGTGTAAATAGGGGATATGGAGTGAAATTAAGTTTAATAGAGTAAAGTTTAAAAGTATGGAGTGAAATTAGGGTTTTCGGAGTTAAAAGGGGAATATGGAGTGAAGTTATAATTTATGGAGTAAAGATTCATTTCTATTAAAAAAAGTCAATAAAAACAATGAGATAAAATTTCCATAGGTATTATATTCTTAAAATTTATTCTAATTTCAGTATACTTACAAACAGGTATGTGTATTTTCTTAATAAAATATTACAACAATGAGTACGATACTACTGTTATTAAATAATAAACATCCACGCAGATACATCACTTTTTTAAACAACAACAAAAATAATATGCGAACATACCGTTTAAATTTACTTAGTTTCAAACTAACTCCATAAGATACATTTGCTCAGGTGACAACATAATGCTGTTATATGGAAATACTTGATGTGATGCATTTGGGAGAAAAAAAGGGAGGGCGTATCTGATGAAAAGTCCCTGTAGTATGATGACCTGCAACAAAAGAGGTGTCAGTTTAATTCAGATTTAGTTAATGCAAAACTATCCTTCAAATTCTATTTTCACTTATCGTAAATCTCACTCCATAGTCTCACCGTCATCGAAGAGATCTAAGTTCTTTGCAATAGAGTCGATATCAACGTCGTCGAGAGATGAAACACCTTTTGGGAGTTTAGCTACAATTGATGACTTTTTCTTAAGAGAATGATGAAGACTATTGAGGCCGACATAAGAATCTGTAGGATCTATATGAATAGATAACTCGCCCCCTCTTATCCTAATGTAGTAACCATCAACACTTGCGTAGTAGGATAATATTCTTTCCTTTTTATCATCCCAGACAATGGGCTGAAGGTTTTTATTTCCTGGCCTTGTTCCCAATTGCTTATGCTTTTTCTCCAAGCCTAGGGCTAAGCGCTTACAAAATAATTCAAAACTAATATCTTTGTCTGGCACTATTGCCATCTTTAATTTTCTCAAATTTGTTTTGTAATGCATGGAGGCGTTTGTACCTATTAACCTGCGGTTAAACAAATGAAGAGCAAACATAACCTCATTAGTTTCTGTAAGTACTTCAGGATTAATACGATAGATATTGATCCTGTCGGACAATATTCCTTGAAATATTACCTCTGGAAATGAGTAGGTTATGGTAATGGTCTTACGTTGTTGAGCCGAGGTTTTATAGTCCTCGTATACTCCAAAGTTAGAGATGGGCTCGATTCTTTGAGATGCCTTTTCAAAATTAAAACGATCTAAAATACGTTGGGGTAGGTTCTCAATATCAAAAACGGTATCGGCTAAACGGGTTAGTGCTTTTAGGGCTGTTTCAATATTGCCACCGGAATTTTCTTTCTTTAGTTGCTCGTTAATCGCCCCTATTTCTATCGCGAAGAAATTTTTCGGTGTTTCACCTAAGTGGAGAGCATGACTGATTAATTGATCCGAAATTGTGAGCATCGCTATCCAGTATTTTAGATCGGTAACTCTTGCAATCACTTTACTTTCAGATCGTAAACCTGTGACACAGCGAGTAATAACATCAACTTTCTCGCCATACCACTCAACTTTTACAGGCTTAATATTACCTTTACCTTGGCGATTAAACTCTAAGGCTGCGAATAATACCGAACATAGTAAGTCGTCAATTGCGGGAGAATTAAGAGAGCGAGAAATACCTTTGTGAGAAACCATAGGGTTGCGAGGTTCAACTTCCAAGATACTGTGCCTGGTATCGCCGCTAGGTATGATTTCCTGTCTAGACGTATCTTCTATTCCTAAGCGTTTAAACTTATAAACAATTACCGGGCGGTTTTTGCCTGGAATCTTTCTTTCTGCCCTTCTGATAGCGCCTTTTGAAAATAAAGTCTCTAGCCTCTTTCTTGCTCCATTTGTGGACTTTACTCTATCATCTAGGACTTCCATAATGCTAAGTTCGCGACCGGTTAATACTGAAAGTTTATGGATTCCTTTTAAATAGGAAATCTCAAGCTTCGTTAAAATAAGCTTTTCACATAGAATTTCAATTTCTTCAGCCGATATATTCTCTTCATTAGAAATATAAGGTGGTTTTAACATTTTCCGGCCCCGGAATTATTAAAAAAAATCATCTATCTTATTGAAATATATAGAGTTTATTTGAATTTCAATTAAATTTTTAATACTGACACTAATGTGTTTTTTGTAGATGCTCCATTGTTAAGCTATCTTTTTGGAGATAGCTTTTCCGGAGCCGGAATTAGCAAGTCAAAGCCCTTGCTAGCCCGCGTAGACTCTATGTTTCCCTACAAAAATAATTAAATATTAATAGCTTCACAAAAAATCTCATACAGGCCGTGACATGCCCCTGTATTTGAATTATATTTTCACATATCTGTAAATAAACGCCTAGTTTTATTGTATCGTCAAAATAGCAGCGAGTACCTATAACTTTATAGGAGATACTAGTATGAGCAATGCGAATTTAACCAAGAGTCCAGCCAATATGTACAACGGGATGCGTGTTGTGGCGTCAGCCATGCAAAAAGGAGGACCAGGTAAGACAACACTTGCTTTGCATCTCGCTATTCGGGCAGCTATGGGTTTTATCCCCGAGCTAGATCCAAACAAAAGGGTTCTACTCATCGATGTGGACGGTCAGCAAAATGCAAGTAAGACCGCAATTAAAATGGAAGCTGTCGCTGGGGAAGGGTACAGCGTACCTCCAATTCACGATGATTTTGATCCTAATGATCCCGATGACGTGCAATGGGGCGGACGCAGTAATTCCATTTCGATTTACTACGGTAATGATGTTGTACCTTATGAAAGCCTTATATGTGATCGTTTAGATGTACTGCCTGCTGATGGTGCTGTTCTTAACTCGTTCGATGATTTAAAAAAGTCTGCGGATCAGTCTACGCTCGATGCAATATATCAGCGTATTTTTGATTTCTGTAATGGCGATGATGTGCAAGAGGAATACAGTTTAATTATCTTTGATTGCCCGCCTGGCAAGAACCTTATTTCTACACCGGTACTTAGAGCCTGTACAGATGTGTTTTTACCCACACTTGCAGAGACCTATAGCATCGATGGAGTAAGAAGAATGCTGACTGAAATAAAGAAAGAAAATAAATTCAGGGTATGTGACCTAAACATTATTGGTGTGATTCCTAATCTTGTCGATCTGAGAAGGAACAATCATAAAGCGAATTTAGAACTATTGCGCTCTCACCCTGAAACGCGCGAATACATGCCAGATTTTGATTTGCGCAATCTCGTTGCAATGGCATTTGAGCAAATTCCTGAGCGAGAGATCGTTAACGCTCAGCTTTCAGACCCTAAAGCGGAAACACAAATTATGCAATTTATTGAATTTGTTCGTCGCAAAATGTTTTCTTCAAATGAAAACCAACAGTTAATTGCCTAATTCATAGAAGGAGTTTTTGTGGGCCTGAGAACAAAGAAAAATAGGAAAACTCAAGAATCAGCTGCTAGCTCAGAGGAGAGTGTTGTACAAAAAAAGTCGGATGCTGCCATTGAGAATTCTGACAAAACATCCGGTATCACTAAAAATATGCAGCGCAGTATTGCTGCTGCAAAAGCAGTAGAAAGTACTTGGAGTGCAGATCGGGCAGGCATGGCAGAACCTGTTAAAGGTGAAGACTTTATTGAAGATGATATTCCTGTCGCCTCGATTGTGCTAAATAAAAAGAATGCTCGTACCCGTTACATCTTACCTGCCAACCCGACTAAGAATGCACTAGACCCAGATCACCGCTATTTTAAGATAAACCAACGGCTTATCGATGGAATTGTTGAATTTGCTGAGCATCTTAAATCCGAACCGATACAATCTCGTATCGCCGTCTACCAGGAAGCTGGGCGATATATTACGGTTTTTGGCCATCGCCGTTTTCTTGCATGGAAGGTTGCGTTTGGCGATAGTGTTACGATTCCATGCAAGGTATATCACAAAGAACCCAAAAAACAACGACTGTTAAAGTTTATAGAAAATAGTCAGAAAGAAGATTTGCCGCTGGATGCAGATCTTCTAGATTTTATCGAGGCGCTAAAGGATCTAGAAGGGCAGGGGCTGACAACGCCAGAAATCTACACCGCCCTAGGAATTTCAAAAACCATTTACTATCAAAATACTCAGATAGTGAAATCTAAAGTGGTTTTGCAAGGAATATTAGATTTCATTATCACATCTAAAAGTGTCGCCACTGAACTTATCAAAAAAGTCGCCGATGAAAAAATGCAAATAGATGTTATTGCGTTACTGGCTAAGGGTAAAAGTTTAGACGAGGCGATTAATGCAGCTAAAGTTCAAGCTGCGCAAAAACCCAAACCGAAAAGGGCAGGGCGTACTCGAAGTTCCATTTCAATTCCTGCATTAAAAGGTAAGCATGCGAGCAAGGCTGCTCGTGCCATCATTGAAGGTGGCCTAAAAGATTTAGACTGGAAGGGTGTCGACTGGGATAACTTAGATAGTGTACAAAGTCGTTTGGCCTTGAACATTGATATTCTCATGTCGAAGTTAAAATAATGTCCTCTAGCGCCTCAACAACAAAAGCCCGGGACTGGATGGCTATCGTCCATTGTTATAACAAATATAAATTGTCAGACAATCCCGATCAACAGACGATATTACAAGGGGAGTTTGCGGAGCTATTTGAAAAGTTTATCGATGATTACCCCAACCCTTTTGTGGTGCCAGAAACAGATATACCTGAACCACTATTTGCCCACCAGCAAGATGAGCCTTATGAATGTCAGGAGCTGAGTATCGAAGCGATAGATACAAAATTGAAGAAGCTTTTGACATCCAAAGCAGAACTAGAAAATTATATAAAACTCGGAGAGCTGGAGTTGAAGCTATTTGCTCATAGCGAGACACCCATAGTGGAAGAAGATCGTTATCGTCACCTGACGAAAGTTGAAAAGCTGCGTCAATTGTTGCAACACACCAATGAAAAAATCAAAGCTTACAGTCGCCGAAGAGAAAAGCTACTTGCCTCATCTTAATTCACCTGGATATGTTGTCGAATCCTCGAAATTTTAAAAACTCAAACTGAGCACTAAGATATTGTCAACAGAGAATAATATGTTTATTCTCTGTTTAGGAGGAAAAAGCCCATGTTCAATAGCAGCGATATTCATACCGTCACCGATTTTAGCCGTAAACCGGCAGAGCATATAAAAAGGCTTAACGAAAGTAAGCGTCCTGAAATTCTTACCGTCAACGGCAAAGCTGCTGTAGTGGTGCAAGATGCTGAAAGCTATGAAAAAATGGCAGAACTTGCGCAATATGCCGAAAGTATTCAAAGTATTCGTCAAGCCCTCGAGGAAGAGGGGAGGTCTCTAGGTGAGTTTTCCAAGAGCTTCGAAGAGACACATGGTATTCAACGTTGAAGCGTTATCGTATTGAAATAAAACCCACCGCCGAAAATGATTTAACACAACGCTACCAGCAAATAGCAAAGGAATCTCCTGAAAATGCCGTTGCTTGGTACATCACCATTATTGAAGGTATTGAGGCGCTGGATCGATTAGCTTTACGCTGTCCTATCGCTCCGGAAGATATAGATATTCAGCGAGGCGTTAGGCATTTAATTATCGGCAGTTATCGCATCCTTTATCTTGTGGAAGATGAAACTGTAAAAGTTTTACACATTCGCCACTCTCGACACGCCCGAAAGCTATAGCCTGAACAGTGATGTATTCCCTGCGTAAGTAGACAAGTCCTCAACACGCAGATCATGTGACCTGCATGTCAATTTTAAATATGATGATATAAATTCGATTAAATCAGCATATCTAGATGCTAGTTGGGCACCAAAAATTGCTTATTTCTCTTTTTCTGGCTAATGGATAAGCGTTAGAGCATCCCAAATTTCCATTTGTTAACCAATCTAAAAAACCGAATGCTATCTTTATAATTATCAAATATACAAAATAACTGATAGAGCTTACATTTTCTCCATCACTTATCGATTGATCTGAAACCTTGGCCTAACAGCATCCTAAAACCATCGCCTCCAGATCGAAGTGCAAAATGATAGACGTGTGATAACTGGATATACGCCGTTTCCGAATAACACAATAAAGGGGAGAATTTCCTATGAAAAAACGTATTTTTCGTATGACCACACTTGCCGCAGCAATGCTTTCTGCGTCCTTGATGTCCGGCAGTGTACTTGCTGATAGTGGTAGCACAAAACCAAAAGGTGCATCAGGGACTGGTCATGTTGTAGAAGGACGAGCCAAGTCCAATCAATTCTGGTGGCCTAATCAACTAGACCTCGCACCACTACGAGCTCACGATAAACGCTCCAATCCATTAGGTGAAGACTTTGATTATGCTGAAGCATTCAGCAAACTTGATCTAAGTGCAGTTAAAAAAGATATCGATACCCTGTTAACCGACTCACAAGAGTGGTGGCCTGCTGATTTTGGTAACTATGGACCTTTCTTTATCCGCATGTCGTGGCATAGCGCTGGTACCTACCGTACATTAGATGGACGTGGTGGTGCAGATGGCGGACAACAACGCTTCGATCCTCTCAATAGCTGGCCAGATAATGTTAGCCTTGATAAAGCTCGCCGTTTACTTTGGCCGGTAAAGCAAAAATACGGTGAAAGCCTTTCTTGGGGTGACCTTATTGTTCTTGCTGGTAATGTGGCTCTTGAGAATATGGGCTTCAAAACTTACGGTTTTGCTGGAGGCCGTGAAGATGATTGGGAACCTGACATGGTTTACTGGGGACCAGAAGTAGAAATGCTGGCCAGTGATCGTCGAGGCAGTGAAGGCAAATTACAAGGTCCTCTCGGTGCTACCCATATGGGATTGATTTACGTTAATCCTGAAGGTCCTATGGGTAAGCCTGATCCACTAGGCTCAGCAAAAAATATTCGTATTGCCTTTGGGCGCATGGCTATGAATGATGAAGAAACTTTAGCGCTTGTTGCTGGTGGTCACACCTTCGGTAAAATGCACGGAGCTCACAAGCCAAGTGAGTGTGTCGGCGCAGAACCTGCCGCGGCTCCAATCGAGCAACAGGGTTTAGGTTGGAAAAGTAAGTGTGGTAAAGGCCATTCTGAAGATACGGTAGGAAGTGGACTTGAAGGTGCTTGGACGCAAGCTCCAACACAGTGGACCACCCTATATCTTGAAAACCTGCTTAAATTTGAATGGAAACAAACTCGCAGCCCCGGTGGTGCTATCCAATGGATTCCAACGGATGAATCATTGCACAAATCTGTTCCCGATGCCCATGTCAAAGGTAAGTTCAATCCTCCTGTAATGACAACTGCCGACTTAGCATTGAAATATGATCCAGACTATAAAAAGATCGCAGAACGTTTTCTTGCTAATCCTGACGAGTATGAAAAAGCTTTCGCTAAAGCGTGGTATAAATTAACCCACCGTGACATGGGACCACGTGCCCGCTACCTCGGTGACGAATACCCTCAAGAAGCGATGATTTGGCAAGATCCTGTTCCAACTGCCGATTATAAACTGGTAAATGCTAAGCAGATTAAAGACCTGAAAAAGCAAATTTTAAAGTCTGGTTTAACTGTGCCTGAATTAGTTCGCACTGCTTGGGCTTCGGCATCAAGTTATCGTGCAGCAGATATGCGCGGCGGCGCTAACGGTGCTCGAATTGCACTGGCACCACAAAAGGATTGGGCGGCTAACAACCCAAGAGAATTGGCCAAAGTTCTAGACAAGTTAAAAGGCGTACAAAAACGCTTTAACAAAGGCCGTAATAAAATCTCGCTGGCTGACTTGATAGTTCTTGGTGGAGCAGCTGCAGTTGAGAAAGCCGCTAAAGATGCCGGTGTGAAGATTGAAGTTCCATTTGCACCTGGCCGTGGAGATGCTACCGCCCAGCAAACAGATGTTAAATCCTTTAGCTTGCTTGAGCCCAAGGCCGATGCTTTCCGAAACTACTTTAATAAAGGTACAAGTTACCGTTCACCAGCCGATATGCTAGTAGACAGAGCAGATCAACTTGACTTAACCGTACCAGAAATGACGGTTCTTGTAGGTGGTATGCGTTCGCTGGATGCGAATACCGGTGGTGTTAAACATGGTGTATTCACCCGTAAGCCTGGTACTTTAAATAACGACTTCTTTGTTAATCTGATGGATATGTCAACTAAATGGAGAAAAGCAAAGACTGAAGGCCTTTATGAAGGCGTCGATCGTAAAACTGGCCGTGTGAAATATACAGCAACAACTGTAGATTTGATCTTCGGCTCTAACTCTGAACTACGAGCAGTTGCTGAAGCTTACGCTTATAACGATGCGCAACAACGCTTTGTAAAAGACTTTGTTAATGCTTGGACTAAAGTCATGCGTTTGGATCGCTTTGATCTAAAGTAAAGTAGCTATTTACACGTAGTTAGTATTATAAGCAGTTGCTATGTATATGCTGGTTATGAGGTATCCCCTACATAACCAGCATAATTTCTATCAAAGTCCATCACACCTTATCTATTTTTACCTCACATTCCTTAACAACTATTTTTTGCAAAGTTACATCTAAGCGCTAGTTTATTAAATTTAGGTTTTGCGAATTATGCATTTAAAAATGTAAATATTTCATTTGCGGACACAGCTTGCATAGGATATTTTTGTCAAAAAAAAAGGTAGAAATGCATGTCTCGTTATTTATATCGCCGCTTATCTCACTATTTTATTAAGATCAGTACTTTACTGTTAGTGCTATATATTCATAGTGGGTACTCAGAAGAAATCAAAGGTTACTTTAACAATATTGAATCGCCTTTGTTGTCAGGCAATGAGCAGTTAAAAGCCGGTGACATTAATCGTTTTATTTTTAGTGATTGGGCAGGCCCCAAAATCCCAGTATGGGTGTTTTTGCCTAAGGGCGTAGATATGAAAAAAGCTCCCATCCTTATCATGATGCATGGTGCAAAGCGAGGCGCTCATAGATATCTTAAAGAGTGGCAACCCTTAGCACAAAACAAGGGCGTCATCGTTATCGCTCCAGAATTCTCTAAAGCAGATTTCCCTTCGTCTAAACACTATAACTTGGGTTATGTCTTTGCTAATGACCATGCTTTACGAAAGGAAGAAAAATGGACGTTTTCGTCTATCGAGTCTATTTTTGACACAGTTGTTCTAGCTATCAAGAGCAAGCAAACACACTACACCATATATGGCCATTCCGCCGGCTCACAGTTTGTTCATCGTTATCTTTATTATAAGCCTAATGCTCGTGTAAAACGTTACATTGCCGCCAATGCCGGTTGGTACACACTTCCCAGCCTAAATGAAATCTACCCATATGGACTCAAGAATTCTGGTGTATCGAAAGAGCACTTAAAAACAGCTCTAAGTAAAGATGTTGTGGTTTTGTTAGGGGATCAGGATACAGATATTCATCATGAAAGCTTACGTAGAACTCCCCAGGCTATGCGTCAAGGAGCACAGAGATTTGCCCGAGGCTTATCTTTTTATGAAGAAGGGCTAAAACAAGCAAAAATATTGGGAAGTGACTTTGGTTGGAAAAAGAGAATTGTAAAAGGTGTTGCCCATTCCAATGGTAGAATGGCTAAAGGTGCGATCGATCTAGTAGAATAGGGTGCTTATTTATTTTCAAATACTTATACGAGAGGACAATACTATTTTTCAGTTAAAAAAGTTTTGTTTTTTGTTTGTATTATCCGTTCTCTAGTTAAAAGCTTTTGCGCTTTCATCTTTTTGAGAATACTCATCCCAATATTTTGCCAAGAAAAAGGGATTAAAATACAAATGCCACAATGGTCTTTATAACCTACTTTTGAAATAACGTTGGTAAAATATGAGAATTGTGAGTTATCCATTAGAGCAATAGAAGATTCTAATGAGCTCTTATTTTTTTCAACTTCTTGTATTAAGTAATCAATAACTTTTTTACAGTTTTTTGGCATTTCATTGGCTACTGTGAGGTAAAACTCATAGTAGTCTTTTTGAAAAGCATCATAAATGGACGGTGAAGTGTAAAAACCTAGACAGAATATCTCGCGAAAAGGAAAACAAAACTTATGTTTTAGCGCCACCTCATTTACGTAACTTGATAAGTTTATCACTGTACGATATTTTGGCAGCACACTCGCCACCGATTGAAAAACACTGATAACCTTGTTTTCTATTGTCACATCTATTCTTTGAACGATAACAAAGCCAACCGTCTTATTTCCATGTCTCATCAGCATGGCTCTAACATCTACATTTGAAGGCTGTTGAATAATGTCGCGAATATCCGATTCTTTAAGGCCAACTAAGGTTTTTGATACGACATAAAAGATATCTTCAATAATTACGTTGAATTTTTCCAGGCTTTTGACTTCAGAAAATAAGAATTCATATTTATTTATCTTCATATAAACTGCCAAAATTATGATGATCTTTAGAACAAAAACACATGCATATAAATAGGATCTATTAACAACAACTTATCCGTCAATTCCAGACGTTAAATAAATAAAAATAGTAATATGATGTCGAGCTTATTGTTAATTGTTTCGACGACGGGCATAACCATATAGTTGATCTACATCTCGATATTAATTAGCCACCAGGTTAATAGTATTTCTATTCGTTAGTTGTTTATCCAGCGGAAATCTATGGTTGTGAGAAAAGCGTAACATTTGAAGTGCACAGTTAAAGGATTATGGCATGGTCTAACAATAGTTGGCGTGTTAAATAATAAGGGGTTTGTTCATCCATTGGTGCCAGCATATAATATGCCTAGATATTTCTTGGAATACAGAAGTGATGCCAAAGCATGAGACTATTGTTTGTCCCCGTTGCCTTAAAGATTTTGAGTGTAAAATGGGCTCTATTTTGATTTGTCATTGCAGCGACATTCATTTGTCAGATAAACAAAGAGCATTCATTGCTGAACGTTGGGATCGTTGTTTATGCAATAGTTGCTTAAAAGAAATAAGTGAAATGCCCCTATAATCTTATCATTTTGTTCTTTGAGAAAGTAGCAAGTTAGAGCCCGCTAACACCAATATAATCATACTCCAGTAAGTACTCAATTTATGGCGAAATATATAGGAAGGTATATGTAGAGATACCTGAGTATATTAGTCTTGCTGTTAAAGTATCGGTTTAATAATAATCGCAGTATCAACAGGACTACTCATGATGAATAGTGGTAATATCCCTATGCACCCATTACTATTATTCATGGTTCAACAATGATTGAAAGAATGCACTTAAGGATTATGCTTGAGATAGATCGTCAGGGCTCACTAACCGCAGCGGCCGATAAATTAAACCTGACACAATCAGCCTTGAGTCACACCATAAAAAAGTTAGAAGCGAAATTTGCCTTGTCTTTGTGGAGAAAGGAGGGGAGGCAGATTCAACTAACGGAGGCTGGACACTATTTGTTAAGAGAAGCAAGGCGCTTATTACCTCAGCTCGAGAGAATTGATGAGAGTTTGCAACAGTATGCTAAAGGGGAGAGCGGTAACCTGAGCATAGGCATGGAATGTCACCCTTGCTACCAATGGTTGCTTACCGTAGTTCACGATTTTCTTGAGCAATTCCCTGGAGTTGATGTGGATGTGAAACAACAATTTCAATTTGGTGGAATGGCCGCGCTGTTTAATCACGACATCGATGTATTAGTTACACCGGATCCCCTATTGCGAAAAGGAATTTCCTTTGTTCCTGTTTTTGATTATGAACAGGTATTAGTTGTTGGACACGAGCATCCATTTTATCAACGTCAATTTATCGAGCCTGAAGATTTATTAGATCAAGTTCTTTATACATACCCAGTAGATATTGAACGCTTGGATATTTACAGCTTATTTTTATTGCCGGCAAACTGTCGGCCCCAAAAGCATAAAACGGTGGAAGCCACCGAGATTATGCTACAGCTGGTGGCAGCACATCGTGGTGTAGCAACATTACCTCGCTGGCTAGTGGATCAGTTTGCAGAACAATTACCAATAAAAGCAATAGCATTGGGCAAAGCTGGTGTTTATAAGCAAATTCATCTTGGTATGCGCACTAATGATGACAGCGCCTTTGCTCATGCTTTGGTCGCCTTGGCAAAAAAGAAATCCGCAGTCCACTAATTTTGTAGCAGATTTAAAATTTAACGACCACTTGAGAATATATATGATGGGTGTCACCAGTGGGCGATGCATTAGGAGCATCTTTTAAAAAACTACCTTTTAATAAGTAAGCCCCACCGACTTCAAATTTAATGGATGATGATAACTTAATATCTAGGCGAACTTGTAACTGCTGTCCGACAAACTTGCTGGTGTTGCCGCTCGGATCAACGACATTTGCAGTGGTTAATGCGTCTTTGTCAGAGGCTAGCCAAACTGAGCGATAGCCGACAAGTGCTGAGAGTGCATCGCGAGGTTGGAATTCCCATCTCAAGCCAGGAGATAAAATATTACTTCGGGCAAAAGCACCGTATATACCTGTATGCCCGTACTCGAAGCCTCGAGACCCGAACAGAGTATCAAAGCGGTTGTACTTATTATCATTGGGATCTTTATCACCGCTGGCATAATCTGCTTGCAGAACTATTCTAGAAAACCATAAGCTGTTAAATTGATAAGCAAGGTGAACATGAATAAAGCCTGCATTTACGTCTAAGTCATTGGTATTAGAAACGGATCTATTTGTTCGTGCCTCACCAAATTGATATGCCGCTTCAAATTCATAATCCCAGTGTGAAAGTTTTTTCGGTTGTAATAACCTTAGGCCTAAAGTGTTGAGTGCGCGGTTTCTTGTATTTAAATTAGCTTGATCTTCCTCATCTAGCATAAAATAGTAGAGCTCTAACAACTCTTTGTTTTGCTTTTCTCGGGTTACGTGTATACCCGCAAAATGAATTCCCGAGTAATGCTTATCGATTTGAATTTCGTTGTTGTCCAAGGCTAAACGATCGCTAGGACGGCGTTGTAGGGGGAGGGTATATAAAGTTTGTGCGTGCCAGTTATCTTTTATCCATGATGTGTGCATGCCGCTAAAAGCATTGATTGTATTGCGAAAGCCATTACGTGACACTAATCGACGGCTACCAATATTAAGGGTTAGGCGACCAACTTTAGCGGAGAAATTATTTTTGTTTCGCCAGCCGATATAAACTTGTAGCGGCTCTAATGGGTTAACGTCATCAGTACCTAGAGGTGTACTGTCATCATCCAACCATGTACGTGAATCCTGTAGTTCAAATTCGCCAAATACCCCGTCATTATTAAACTTTACACTAGCCAGTAATCGTGAGGCTAGTACTTGATCAGAGTCTTCTATATTCGCCCTAAATGGGTTATCTAAGTTTTCATATCGTAGCCGGTAATTCCCTCCAAAAGACCAGTTTTTATTTTCGGCTGCTACAGCAGAGCCACCTAGAACTAATATGAGAAAAATAACTCGACTCACTTGATAAACCACCTACCACCTCATGAAATGAGTATTAACTGAACAGTGATGTTCATTTTAACGCGATACTTGTGCAAGATTACAACGTACCAGTTTATACTACAGCATAGGCATTACGATCTAGAGCCTATCGGAAAAATATATTATGGTACATAAGACGCTGCTTATTGCGATTTTTTTAGGGCTAAGCCACTCTCTTTTTGCTGAAAATGTTCATGTAGCTGTTGCCTCCAATTTCAAAAATACGATGCTAGATATTACCAAAGTTTTTGAACAGTCTAGCGGTCACAAAGTCCTTTTATCTTTTGGTGCCTCTGGTAAATTCTATGCGCAAATAAGACATGGCGCGCCGTTTGATATCTTTTTATCGGCGGATCAAACAATACCTGCAAAGCTCGAAAAAGAAGGGTTCGTTGTACCTGATAAGATCGCGACTTATGCCATCGGAAGGCTGGCTCTATGGTCTGCAAACTCAAAGTTGATCAAAAATAACCCAGAAGTATTAAAGATGGGGAGTTTTAATAAGCTCGCGCTTGCTAATCCAAAACTTGCTCCTTACGGTGTCGCTGCTGTTGATACATTGAAGAGCCTACAGCTGCACGATAAGACCAAAGCCAAATGGGTGCAGGGAGAAAATATCGCACAAACCTACCAGTTTGTGCGTACTGGTAATGCCCAAATAGGTTTTATTGCGTTTTCTCAAATTATGGATGGAAACCATTTAAAAACAGGCTCTTTTTGGCTTGTTCCGAGGGAATATCATAGACCAATAAAACAGGACGCGGCGTTACTGAGCCGAGGCAACACTAACGCCGCAGCTCGCGAGTTTTTACGCTTCCTAAGCAGCCATAGTGCTCAAAGAATCATTGAGTCCTATGGCTACGCTACATCAAGTACCAAATAACGGCATAAAGATTATTGTAATTAACCTGTTAAAAGCTTTAGATTAGCACTGATAAATATTGGGGTTTAATTACTAGTCAACTGTCCAAATGTATTAATATATACATCATTAATGTAACCCTCGGCGACGATACAGAATTGAGGTGTTGTATTGTCTTGTTCAGACTGAACATTAAAAGAACCACTATCGCTGATCGAGTAGATACGGAGCATATTTTCTTGGCAAAAAGCCATCAGTGGACTTGATACCCTAAGTAGGCTATTTAATTTTGATTCCCGTTGTGAACATAGTGCACCAACAACAGGAGTGTCTGTTAATTTCTCGTCAAGGCTGCTTTGCTGATTATAGATCGACAGGTCATATGTTTCATAAAACAGGTGTACTTCAGGGACGTAATGTCACTGTGGGTTCTCACACGTAGCAATAAGTGCTGTACTTGAAAATGCTGAACTAGCTATCAAACTAATGATAAGAGCGTCACTAACTTTTCCTTTCATTTTGTACTCACTATCTAATTAAATTGAGCCGCTAATATAGTGTCTCCGTTATTAATAAAAAATGAATAGATAAGTTCAACTAAAAACATAACACAGGTATATTAAACAGTATGTAATTTTTATCCAATGTAATTTATAAATATTTACCGGAGAATGTATGCACAAAATATTATTGGTAATAATGTTAATTTTTATACAAAACATGCTGTATGCAAAATAATATAATTCGAGAAAACAGCTACGGGATTGTCATCACTGACCTGAATACAGAAAATATATTAGTTCAAGGTAATTCACTACGTGGAAATATAGTGGATAGGATAAAAATTGATTCACATGGTAATATCAGTCCAAACATCGATGTACGTAATAATTTATAAGTATTATAGCTTCTAGATATTATAGAAAGATAAGAGTTGCAACGTTATATTTAATTATTCGCAGATATCTCTCATCTAACGCAAACCTATGTCTTGATATTAGATTTTATTGAGTTATAAGTAATAATTGTATTTATATGCTATGAAAGTGGAAAATAGATTAGATTAAGAACATGTAATTCTGTAGTATGTAATGTAATAAAAGATACCTTATGAGGTGGGTAAGTAAAATGGCTAGGGGCGGGATAAATAAAGCGTTAGTCGCAAACGCACGTGAAGCACTGATAGCAAAAGGTCAAAACCCTTCCATTGATGCTGTGCGGGTAGAACTTGGTAATACAGGCTCAAAATCAACCATACATCGCTATCTTAAAGAGCTGGAAGAAGAAGCCTCTACCACAATGGATGACGAAACCTTGTTAAGCCAACCCATCAAGGAATTGGTTATGAGGCTTGCTGCCGGTTTGCGTCAAGAAGCTTATGATGTAGTAGAGAAGTTAAAGCTTAGTTACGAAGAGAAGCTAACAGATATCGATAATGAAAATAAGAGATTAAAAGTAGATTCTATTGAGCTTAACAAGCAAGGTGTTGAATTAAAGGACGCGTTACAACAGTGCGAAAAAGAAATAGACCGTCAAGACGCTATGTTGCGAGAGCTGGAAATAAAGCAAACAGAGTATCAACAAAATGAGTCACGACTGAGCCAACTCCTTGATGAAAAACAAACACATATAGATTCTCTTGAAGATAAACATCGTCACAGCAGAGAAGCACTTGAACACTACCGACAAGCGGTAAAAGAGCAGCGTGATCAAGATCATAGGAAGCATGAACAGCATGTTAGAGAATTACAAGCAGAAATACGAACACTTAACCAAACTCTATCAATTAAACAAACGGATATTACCCAGTTAAATAAGGATAATTCACGTTTAATTTCTGAGTTGAGTTCTTGCCATAAGGATGTGGTTAAGCTTGAAACAGGAACTGATAGTTTGGGTGCACAAGTGAAGAGTCTGGAAACTCAGGTACATGCCCTCGAATCGGATAAACACAAGTATTATCAATTATCAGAAACCACAGAATATGAGAATAAAAAACTTAAAGAAGAAGTGAATAACTTATTACAGGGACAACAAAAAATAACCATTCAACTTGCAAAATATGAAGCTGAAATTGCCGTTAAAGATGACGTAATTAATCGTCTAATCGAAGAGAAAGAGAAGATTAACTTAAGAGCCAAAGAAAAAGAAAATGATGTGCAAAATAATTCTACCACTAGTTCTTAGTCTATGATGGCTGTGAGTTTATAGTGTGCTATGAAAACTCCAAGCTATCCCAGTACCCAGGTTGCAGGTATTTGTGCCCCTTGTATGACTACTGCAAAAACGAAGATAAAAAACAGGGTAACAAAAACTGTTGCTATGGCGTCATAATCAAATAATACTTTTAACTTTCTGAATATATCCATGTGCTCTCCTTTTTTCCAATTTTTAGTCTAATAGCAATGTGTAAAGCTGTCCACTCAGATGACATTCAATTGTTTCTATTGGCACACATGAATATTTTTCTGGATAAAAGGGAAAATTATACGCCAAACTTAAAGATAGCTTGGCATTGCTTTCCTCCTAAGTTTGCAGTCACTTGCAGGTTTTAATAATTGATACTAATTGACCTTTCTACCTTTACCACTTTTCGCTCTAATGCGATTTTCTGTTTGCACATAAATGGTATCTGTTGTGGCCATACTTGAATGACCGAGATCTTCTGATAAATCTTTTAGCGCACGCCCTCTTTCAATTTCCATACTAGCGCCTGTATGGCGCAACCAATGGGTTGATGCCTCCTTTAGCTTTCTCGCTTTATCTTCTCCCTCCACCTCAAGCATTTGTTCATAAGCCTTATCAAAAATGTCTTGTACTATTCGGGTTAATTGGCGTGAAGTCATACCCCCCTGACCACGAATTTTTTCTACAATAGGCTGGTTTTCTCCTGGAGCAGGTAGTGGTGTCAGACCCCGATATTCTCGGTAACGTTTAAGATAATCAATAAAATTTGGAGGCACGGTGATATCGCGAATTTTGCGTCCTTTACCGAAAACTTTGAGCCACCAATTGCCATCAGAGTCTTCCCAAAAGTGGCTCATTGTCGGCGTCCAACTCGGACGTTCTGATAACTCGGAGATACGTAAAAACAATGTTTTTAACGCCGCAATAACAAATAAACTACGTTCGTATAAGCGATCCCTATTAGCAAGCTTTAACACCAATTCAAACATATACTGCCATTGCTCGTCATTCAAACGCCTAACTTCTTTTATCTGCGCATCTTTGATAAAGTGCCGACAATCGCCCTTCGCTATTTGTGCTGGGTTGCCGTAAAGGTATTCCTCATTCATAAGATATTTATAAAATGCAATTATTGCAGTGAAAGTCGCTGTTAGTGTTTGTTGAGAAGGTTTATATTTCTTTCTATCCGGAGCTTCTTCATGCTTGGTATTTTTAGGTAATTTTAGGCGAAAAGGCGCCCACTGCTTATTCTGACTATAGGCACCATTATGAAATACGAATTTTTCATAATTCGCCAAGCATATCCATGATACCGGTGGCTTCCAGCAAAAATCTGCATACTCCAGAATATCCGCTTTCCTCAATTGATCCATTGGCATTTGCTTAATAAGAAATACCCAAAGTAAAAACCGCTCTGTTTCATTACGAAAGCGAATATAGGTATGTTCAGATTTATTGCGGCCAATATAGCTTAAAAATTCCTGACCCCAATTCCAATGCTTTAGCCACCACTTGTCTGAGGAGTTTAAAAATTGCTGCAATTGCGGATACTCATCAAAATTAACATCTTTTAAATCGGCATAGGTAGGGTAAAGAGGAACAGGTTTAGGAATGGCCATGTAAGCATAACTTGTATTTGAATTTGTTGTTATTTTACATACTGGCTCTCTTTATGTCCAATACTAAAAGGTATTAGATTTAAATAAAAAGTAGTGGAAATGCAGCTTTTTAATTGATGACAGATGACTTACCACAAGGTATCTGGCCACTCTATCTGTAACACGTGTTGCAGCTATATCTATATCTGATTTGCTATTGGTGGTTAGTGTATGACTAGGCTCGACACATGAGCAAATAGCCATACTCCGCATAACACGGTTAACCTGTTTAATTTTTCAAAAACAATATCATGCTACATCAAAATCTAATTTATCTATAGGTATCTTTTAACGAGTGACAAACTTAAACTTTTGATTCGAACCACCTGTGCATGACCATTGTTGAATAGATTTTCCGTTATCATGCTTGAAGCCATTTCGATCTATGCACTTGCCGGTTTTTTTAGACTTAATTTGATACCAGCCATTGCCGTTATCTACCAGTTGCCACAGCTGGTTAGGATTAGTATCTTCACAGCTATATTGTTGGATCATTGCTCCATTCTTTGAGCTACCTTCCTTGATATCCAAACATTTATTGCTAGCAGTAGCTCTAATGTGGTACCAGCCTTGTGCTTTTTCTTGTAGTAAGAAAACTTGTCGACTATTGCCAGAATCACAGCGTTGTTGGTCAAATGCTGAGCCGTTATTAGACTGATTGCCTGTAAGATTCACACACTTTCCGCCATCAGATATAACAATTGAGGTTTTTCTTTTTGGAATAGAAGCAACTCTAATGTCTCTATATGTATTAGTATTTAAGTTATGTTTCCAGCTACTTCCAATCGGGCGGATGCTCGTCTTTATGTAATAGCCTTTGCGAGATACGGGTACAGAATTAAGTTCGAGCTTCACTGACGTTTTGCCGCTGCCTGCCTCAACAATTCTTTTTCCTGACCCAATAAAACCTGTTGCACCCCAGAGTTCCAGTATAATTTCTCGGCGTCGTTCGGCAGTGTATTTCACCTCAAATGAATGGTTTTTCGATGAATCGAGTGTCGTAGGTGTCCCTATGATCCGTACTGTTTCTGAACTATCAGGTGAGCTCTCATTATGAACTTCCAATACAACAGAACTGACTCGGCCACCGGCATCAGGAAATACAATACCTACAGCGTTATTCTTTTTTAAATGAGCATTATTCACCGGAACCACTACTGTGCCAAAAAATTCATCGCGGCTAGCCTGATCACCACCTTTCCAGTTTGAGGGTAGTTTGTATGAGTTAGAATTTATAAGGACTTTAGGTGACTTTGATTTTTCATGAGCACGGGAGAAGCTTATTTTAAGATAAGATTTTCCCTGTTGCTTCGGCACCGGTATATGATTTATGTTAAACCAAATTGTTTTGTTTGCCAGAATAGGTTTTAAGTGATCTTTTGAATAATAGGACTTAACATCTAACCGCTCATTTAGGTTAATTTCGTAACGAAAATTGTATTCTAGAACCACAGTTTCACCACTTTCAAGACCAAGGTTATTCATACTACCAAGATTCTTCTGGCTAAGATAAACCGGCTTTAAGTTTTTAAAAATTTTTAATGACTTTTTATTGATGCTGGAGATATTTCCCATTGCGTTTGCAAAGCTTAATGAAACGTGTTGGTAATCCTCCGATAAGTTATTCAGAGCAATATAAGCTTTTTTACCGCTCACAAATGCTTGAACCTGAACGTCAATATTGTCTGAATAGGCTTTTACACGTTTACCTTTTACATCAGACCATAACTTATAGAAATAAAGGCGTGGCGTCCAATAAAAACGTGTTGGCTTGCCATCCTTAATACTATTTTTATCCGGGTTACGAATTGTCGCTTCATATGGTTCCCATTTTTCTTTTGGATCTTCGTAATGCCATGGAGACTTACCCGTGATAAATGGAATAGAAGTAAGAAGTCGATCTTGTCGGTCCATTAGCTGAAACAGCATATGATTGATTGAGCGTACCGACTGAGCTGACTTAATGTCGGAATAATTCTTACCAAAAACTTCTTCACTTTCAATGCCGCCGTACTCCGTAATAGCGTGTGGTTTAACCTTATTCCACTTAACAAAACTATAGGTTTCAATCAAATCTAAAATGGCATCTGTATTTGAGCCTGAACGTTGGTTATCGGCTCCAGTAACATTAATACCGTCATAAAGGTGAACGGCGAACGCATCCATATACGGGCCTGCGCTATCCATGAATGGTTTCATTCGGCTACGGAAATGTCCAAAGTCCCACTTTTCCATTGAAGGCCAAGCAGATGAATAACCAATGACCTTAGTATTGATTCCTTGTTTATCGAACTCTTTACCGATATCGCGGAAAAGATTAGTCATTTGCCGCATTGCTTCCTTTTGGTCAATACCAAACTCATCAGCCTTAACGAAGGGCTCATTCATAGGTTCGTAGTATTCAGGGCGGTTTTTATCATCCCAATAATATTTAAAATAGTCAGCAGCCCATTTCGCGGCTGCCGCCGTATCCATTCCCGGCGTGAAACTATCCTTTGGATGGGATGTAACAACATTGCGGTGACTCAAAACATCATAATAAATTGATTTACTGTCGTAAGAGAATTTTCTTGCACCTAAACTTTTTGATTGCGTAGAGTTTGGGTATGGTGGCTTGCGTTCGGCGAACGGTCCCCAAAACTGTCGTCCAAAACCTACATTTAGATCAAGTAGAACGTCTAATTCTTTTTTTGTCCATGCATTTACAGATGGTGACATATGTATATTAAAATATCTTGTTCGATCCAATTCAGAATGACTATTGATAAACTTTTGTGTATTCAAGTCAATATGAATATCAGTTGCTGAACTACAAATACTAACTACAGAAAAATATAAACCTGTAAGCAGTGTACGAGTTGATTTTATCGAATTCATAATTTCCTCTATAAGTTCTGTTTTTAAATGTGTCAAGCTATAACAAGTATCATCCAGATATACGGTTGTAGATTTTCCTGAATAAATTATTGATCGGCGCTCTAGTGGGATCGCACTCTATTCAGAGCACTATATAAAATTTACTAAGAGTGTTATATAAAACTTATTTTAGAGTTTTATATTAAAATTTTCGACAGTGTTGTGTTAACCCTACAGAATTTTTTTAAAAATACTACCCAAAGCATTTGGCAAATCTGCCACAAGGTTAATATATATTTATAATGTTGAATTAGTTCACAATTTAATTTTCTGATATTTTTCGTGAAAATCAATCGTATCGCTCATAGAATTATTTTTCTAACTTTCTCAACAATTATTTTTCCTGATCCAACTAAACCTGTCAGACCCAAGAGTTTCAGTACAATTTAAATTTTGATTGGTAGTACTTTATTAAAGTGCACAAAAAAATTGCATGTAATGCACTATATAAGTACGTGATTAATATAATTCGAAAATAAAAAACAACTCATATATTAAATTTTTTTAATGATTTTTATGGTTATTTTTTTCGTTAATTGGGCTTAATTCTTCGAAAAATTGTTTCGATAAAATAAATAATGAGAAATTTCGGATTTAATTTATTTGGTAATACCGATTGAATGTCGAATAATCGTGCATCGCCAAAATAACCTTTAAATAATGAAGATGGGCTACTTTCATTAGCGGCTAGTTTACTAATTTTATTAGGGTATTTTTTTCATATGACTGTTATTTGAATTAATTCAAGGGCTATTTAATTATGTGGCATATAAATTAAATTGCATAGTGAGTTGTAGAATTATGTTTCTATATGTAGAAAATCTGTGAATCAAGTGATCATATAAATATTCAACATATTGTGATAGTATGTTGAATATTAAAAATAGTTAAAAAATTTGTCTGCTAGAAATAATACGATTGTTATTTTGGCTTTACCATTTGTGATGTGCTCCTGTAAAAAGTGACATCTTCTGTTGCAAGATTACCAATTTACAACTACATTTATACTCTCTTTTATCCCATGATAGTTCTAATCACAAAAATGTCAGTATCAAAAATCACTGAGTCTAAATATTAGCTTGCCAATAACAAGCCAATATTCATTAAATTCTATCTAGCAACTAAATATTAACATCGTAAATTTTATTCATTACTTCAACGGAAATATTATTATTAACATAGTTGCCGACAACCCGATTAATTTTTAGGTTCTTGCTCCTGATAAAGTCTATAAAGGTTCTAGTATAATTGGGTATTACTTTAGCAATGGTATTGTCAAGAGGAACATGAAGGAAGTGTGACTGAAAGATAATTCCGCTTTCCCTAAAATAAACAAAACTTTGTCGCTTAGAGTGCATATTTTCTAATACATAAAATTGCCCACCATCGATGACCTGTTCATGTTCAATTACTCTGAACTTAAATTTACTGATATCCTTAGTGAAGTTCGGGTAAGCTTTGATACCTGCAATACTGTATTCATCGGCCATTATCTCGACACCTTGATCGGCAAAAACTTTAAGACCTGCTATTTGGTGTCCATGGGGATGACTAACATAAACGGATGATATCTTCTTCTCTGGAAACTGCTCGCGGATGAGCTCAATTGTCTTCTCGGCTATCTCACTGGTTCCAGTGGCACCAAATATAGAAATTTCATCGCCATTTACTTTAAGTAAACTGTTATGTACTGCTGAGGAATCAGTAACAAGATAAAGGTTTTTAGCGATTTCCTTCGACACTAATATTCCATCTCCTTCTTGAAGCTCCGGGCCATACCCTTGTGGAACTTGAAGTCTGGCAGGATCTACCTCATCAATAATATCAAAATGATCATTAAACTTTATATAGGTTGGCTTTGTTTCACCATCATAATATTGATATACCTTTCGAGCATAAGTTATATCGCGTGAAGTTTGATAGTCTTTATAGACAAAAATACCATTGAGTGAACTATGGTTGATGGATACTAACTGTAATGGGTCATTACGAAATTTGTAAGCGACGGTATCACCATCAGATGTTGTATGCGTAAGAGTTGCTGTGTTGGAATGTTTACTCTTTTTGAGCGTAACATTTTTCTTTATCTTTACTTCTTCGAGTAAAGGTCTTACCGCCAAAAAATCTATATTCATAACAATATGGCTCATGAATCTATCAAAACTATCTAAATCTTGACGAAGAATGGCTTTTCCTAAAAATGTAGCACTTCTTTCATAAAAAAAACTTTCCTTATCATTTTGGAATTGGGCTCTATCATAGAGTCGTCCTCCAGCGAAGTAGACGACATCATTATCATAAAAATGCTTTTTTTCCATATCTACTTCAACCACTCGCTGTGACATGTAAAGGTTCGGTGTTTTATAATCCCAATAGTTGTGATCTTGATATCGTCTATTTAAGAAATGATATTTCATCGAGAAAGCATTAATTGGCAGTGTTTTTTGATAGTGTTCTTTTACCCTAGCAACAAAGTCTTCCGTCTCCCCTGCTCTTGCTTTTGATATAGTTGCTTTAAACAATGACATGTAGAAAAGTGCTATTATTAGATGATAGCTTATTAACTTGAAGTTCATAGGTAGCTCCTTGGCGTGGTCAGCTGCCAATATAAGAGAATACTAAGACTCCAAATAGGCACAGCAAGTAAAAATGAGAGGCTTGGATTTTTACAAAAGTTTACATTTGTCCTTCGTAAATATTTGCTACAGTCTTGGCGATATGATGTAGTGGGCCAAATGAAGGTAAGATTAAAAAAGAGAACAGTTTGAATAGTAAATCTAAACTTCTAATCGTTGAGGATGAGCCTAGTATATTAAGAGGGCTAACAGATCTCTTTGTCTTTCATGGCTATGAAGTTGAGAGCGAGACAGATGGCAAAAATGGTCTATCGCTTGCGATCAACGGCAACTATGACTGCGTTATTTTAGATGTTATGTTGCCTTCGATGAACGGTTTCGAGGTGTGTGACGCTTTAAGGCAGCATTCTCGTTACCAAGCTATCTTAATGCTTACAGCTAAAAATGATGAACAGGACATCATTAATGGCTTAACACTTGGCGCCGACGACTACGTCGCCAAGCCGTTCTCTACCTCTGAATTAGTACTAAGAGTAAATGCCTTACTTAGGCGTTCGGGTCGGACAGGAGAAAGTAGTAAGCTTATATTAACTAAAGATGTATCCATTTGTACTCAAACTTTGACTGGCGTATCCTATCAACAGGAAATAAAATATACCCGTCGAGAAATTGAAATACTATATTACTTACACTGCCAGAAGGTACCTGTCTCGCGTAATGAATTGCTTACCGAAGTGTGGGGGTATAAAAATACCAGTGATATGGATACACGTACGGTGGATATTCATATTGCTAAAATCCGTAAAAAAATAGAGATAGACCCTAAGTCCCCTAAGCATTTGATTACTCATCGTGGCGAAGGCTATCAGCTGTATACTGATTGAATGCGATTTCTAAATAAGCCTTTACTTAATTATTCTCAACGTTTGCGCCGATTGCGTTATTTCGCCCTTGGTTTTTTATTGTGTTTATTAATTCCCTTAACAAGCTTGCTTTACTTTGGGTACCAGCAGCTTGAAGAGAATGCTCTCGCCAGCTATCAAAGGGAAGCCGACGCTTTTGTTATTTCTGTTAATCGAAAGCTCTTTACAAAGTTAACCTTATCTAACAATTTACCAAACAATGCTTTTGCTTATTATCAGCAGATATATAACCCTCTCACCAAGCAGCTGCAACAATCTATATCACCTTTATCTGATCTTGATGTTGAACAGTTAGCTGTGCAGCGATACATAAGGGGGCTGGTTGGGTACTTTCAATATGATAACAAAGGACACTTTAATAGTCCTGTTTGGCCTTTCTCCTGGTCAAAGGAGGATGATAATTATATCGCTCAGGGGGAAAATGATTCAGAATTAATAGCGCGCGAAAAATTAGCTGTTAAAGTTTATAAAATACTTTCTGAGTCTAGCACAATTGAAAATCAACTACGTTGGGGCATAAAAAAAGAAGATGGATTATTTAAAGTTATTTTTGATATCCCCAAATATTTTATTTTTTATCGGATCGTTTCTAATGGCCAGCAAAATAAATTACAAGGCTACATAGTAGAACGCCAAGCCTATCTACAATACGCTTTTATTGGTCTGTTAGAGAAACGGCGTTTTACTTCCCCTGTACTTGTTAAGCTACAGAATATTAATTCCCCCAACCAAGCAGATTATTTTTTATACGAAAGCTCATCAGATGGTATAATTGAAGTAAAACCGAAGTTGCCTATTGATGGAAATTGGCAGCAACAACTTGATGGAAATTGGCAGCAACAACTTATTTCTCGGTCTAGACTCTCTAGTCCTTTTGGTGATTATTGGGTGTTTGTTTCTACTGACAAGATCCCTATGACAGCGTCGATGTTGTTTAGTAAGCTTTTTATACTTGTTTTAATTGTCGTTATTTTAGCCGCTTGCTATGGCTTTTATCGCTTAGGTGTTAGTCAACTAATGTTAGCCGAGCAAAGGCTTAACTTTGTGTCTTCCGTCAGTCATGAGTTAAAAACACCTCTTACTTCAATCCGCATGTACTCAGAAATGCTCAAACAAGGTACAATCATCTCTAAACAACACCGGCAAGATTATTATGAATTTATTTATAATGAGAGTGGACGACTTACTCGTTTAATTAATAATATTCTACAATTGTCTAGTCTTAGTAACCAGCAACAAAATATTAAGCTAGAACCTACGGAGTTGGCGTTACTGCAGGATATTATTCGCTCTAAAACCTCCTCAATCATAGAAAAGCATGGTTTTCAACAAAATTTCTTGATGGAACTTCCCTGTGCAGAAAATTTGACGGTGTTAGTTGATCAAGACGCTTTTTCTCAAGTCATCATCAATATTACTGATAATGCTATAAAGTTCTTTGATAAAACTCGAATTAAAGATGTATGTCGGCAAAAAATCGATTTTATATTTCGTTTTCATCCTAGTCATAAGCAATGGATCCAACTTGAGATACGTGACTATGGTGAAGGTATCACTACAGATCAGGCCAGTAAAATCTTCGGTTTATTTTATCGGGGTGGTGATGAGCTTAAACGCACTACCCAAGGTACAGGTATCGGACTTGCTCTGGTGGATGAACTAATGATTGCACAGCAAGGTAAGGTTGAAATCGCAAGAAAAGATCCTGGCTTGGCGATGCTATTGTCGTTTCAATATAAGCCTGCTTTAGAGGCTGACGAGACTTCGATTTAGTTGTTCTAAACCTTGATCTATATCTCGATTATAGTAAAACCTTCCATTGTAATTACTTGATAAATAGACATTATTTTTTTTTCAGCTGGAAGTCAGCTAAAAATCACTAGGACTTCAGGTATTTAAATACGAATTCGTTATCCTCGGCCTTCTCAGCCTAATTAAACGGCTTGTACTAACTATATTTAACAAGTGATAAAGAACGAATTATGAACAGTATTTATACGATAGTTACCCTACTCCTTGCTATTTTATGTATGAGTAGTAAAAGTTATAGTGGAGATAAGTTTTCAGCCCTCAAAGGGCCCTATCTCGGACAAAAACCACCTGGCTCAAGGCCTGAAATCTTTGCCCCCGGCATTGTTAACACAAAGGCTTTTAAAGAAATCGAGGGTACATTCGCGCCGGGTATGAACGCGTTCTATTTCATAAGGGTTAAGCAAGAAGGTAAGGCCTTGACGGTTATTGAATATAAGAACAACCAATGGCAAGAATCGCTTATTAAATCAGACGTGAGTGAGCTTTCCATCTCCCCAGATGGAGACACTATATATTTACAAAATAAATATATAGAACGTGTAGGTAACGATTGGTCAGACCTGAAAAGTCTAGCGGAACCTCTAAAAGACATCCTCATTATGCGAACTTCTGTTGCTACCAGTGGCACCCACTATTTTGATACCTATAGTGAAAACCTCGATATCCCTCTACGCTACTCTCGGTTACAAGATGACAAATATGAAGAGCCGAAGTTACTAGGGCCGCAGTTTTCTGTGGGTAACTATAATGCTCACCCCTTTATCGCACCCGATGAATCTTACATTATCTGGGACAGTATTAGAGAAAGTGGCTATGGCTCGTCAGATCTCTATATCAGCTTTCGAACGAAAGATGGCGCTTGGGGGCCGGCCATCAATATGGGGGAAAAAATAAACACTGCCGATGCTGAAAATTATCCAAGTGTAACGCCTGACGGGAAATATCTCTTCTTTGATCGTCGAGCAAAGGGCAGAAGCAACAAAGAGGTAGATATATATTGGGTTGATGCACAGATTATTAATGATCTTAGGCCTGAATAATTAACAAAGTGTAGCTTTACTTAGCAAGGAGGTAGAAGCTGCTGAATATAAATTAAGCCTTATAAAAATACCATATATGTACATTACAAAATCTTCTTTCATGCATTATATAAACAGAAAAATAGATCTGTACGTTCGAGATAAAATATGGTGATCTTATTGTTTGCTATGACTTTTTTACAATAAGGAACTTTTTATGAAACATCGAATATTATCTTTGCTAATAGCACTTTTTTCTTTTTCTTCTGTGAAGGCTGACAATCAATGCCCTGTGGGCACTTCAAAATCAGGTTATGCTTGGACGCCTACAATGATCACCTCAACCAATGCATGGCTGGGTATTTTTTATATTACTAACGTTAGTCCTTACTCAGTAAATATTAAGCTATTTTTGACAGATGTTAATGGTAACTCATATTTGCCAAATTCTGTAACTTACGACGACAACTTCTCCCAAACTAACACTCCCATCGATACCACAGTGGGTGCAACATTAACACCGGGACAGTTGGGAGAAATTATTATCGACGACCCTAGCACTATACAAATTAATGTAGGTAAAATCTATTGGTACTCAGATCATTGTTTGGAGAATGCTATTCTGGCAACGCAGTTAAATGTTTTTAGCTCTTCGGGAAGATACAGCGGTCAGCGCTTTGAGTTTAATCAAGGCCGTCCTTTTTAAGCGTTATCTATTAAAACTATTATATATCCTTAATAATCGTTGGCCTTATTTTTAAATTGTGAAGAAGGCCGCTGGCTTAGATAGCGTTATAGGTTTTCTAAATCTTATAGGATAAGTGATCCGGTTCGAACAAACCATTCAATCTTTAGCATCTTGAGGCGTCAAAATTATTCTCTCACCCCATTTGGGGGGGCGAACATAATGTTGACAGGTGCTAAAGTTTTTCACTTGTCTTCTTTAACGAAGCAAATGATTTTAGAAAACTAATTTTGGATATATAGGATGCATTAAATGAAATTAAAATCACTTCTTCTGACTGTTCTTTTTTCTCTTTTTGGTCACAACCAGGCCAATGCTTATTCAGATCCTAATAGCTGGGTGTATGGTGGTGGCTGGCTAGATATATCTCCAAGCCAATTCCCTAATCACTCTCTTGTTCAGTCTAATCGCCAAAATTCTAATAGTCCTGTATATGTATGCCAATATGCTAATATTCCAGGTACTCGATCAGGCGACACATGTTACGTTCCCTACAGAGGAAGAGAAGAGAGCAGTAAGTCCTTCCTGTCTCTTGAACATCGCCTAATCTCCGGCGGATTACGATGGGAAAAGCGTCTACATGGACCTTACGTCCGTGGTGCCCTACCTAATAAAATTAGAAATGATGCGGTTATTGGCGGCAATGAAGGTGGCAGAGATACTTACATTTGTGCATCACTTTATTATAGTGACAATGTAATAGGAAAGTTTGTAAGAGGACATGGTTGCTATCTTCCATATCGCGGTCGAGAACATCTTTACAAGGTCAGCGATGATAACTTCTCCGTATTAATAGATCCTACTATTTCAGATACCTCAGCAAAATAAAATTTTATTTTTGTACTAGCTAAATTAGCTTAACTTCAAAATTCTTTTGCGTTTTTATAAGTAGCATTTTTGGCGAAGCCTTAATAAGTGCACCTAGGTAATCAGGTGCACCTATTGCTCAACCTTCCCTAAAATTCTTCACCATTCCACCCATAATTTATCAGGTTTTCTAAACACTAGTCCCTTGGGTTTTGCACTAGTGCTGTATTCACTATTTAAACGTAACTTTGGTATTCGCTTAAGAATAATTTCTATTGCTTTTATAGCTTCCAATCTCGCTAGATGTAAACCCAAGCAAACATGAGGCCCTTGGGCAAAAGTGACATGGGATTTGAGGTTAGTGCGAGATAAATCGAATTTATCTGGCCTCTCGAAAACGTTGGGATCTCGATTGGCTGCACTAAGAGACACGCGAACTAAATCACCTTTCTTAATAGTTCGTCCTCTTAGTACCACGTCCTTTGTTGCAAAACGGTCTATGACTCCGGCGGCGGGTTCTAATCTGAGTGATTCTTCAATTAATTTAGGAATTAAGCTCGTATCAGATTTTATTCGTTCTAGTAAGTCGAGATCCGACAGTAAATGATACAGGGCGTTACCAATCATGCCTTCTGTGGTTTCAATGCCGCCTATCAATAACAGAGCTGCATTAGACAGTAGTTGATCATCATTAAGGTCTCCTGGGTTAGCGTGAGCGCTGGCTAATAGACTGGTGTTAGGGTCGGAGTTTAATTCAGGTGTTAGGCTGTCTCGAAATGCAGAAAACGCCTCGCTACCTATGTGATCTTTAGGTTTTCCTGCGGTTAAAGCGGTAACTGTATCAATAATACTGTTATTAAAACTAAGCGCATGTGAAATAGAGACGTTTTCCATGCCTAGTGCTGATTGCATGGTGAGAACAGAAATTGGGCCCGCGAAAGACTTCATAAGTTCGGTCCCGTCTAGCTCTTCAAACTTATCAATGAGAGCATTAATATGTTTGTTTACTTTTCTATCAAAGCTTTCTTTAATTGCAGTTTTGCGAAAGGGTGCTTCAAAGGGACGACGATGTTGTTTATGTAGTTGACCATCAAATGATAACATCGTCGGGCCAATTACTTGGGCTGTGGTAAAACCTGGGTGATCTACAGTATACGTTTCTGTATCCCGCATAACCAAACAACAGTCATCGTGTCGAGTAACTAACCAAGCGTTGATTGAATGTACAAATGAGACAGGCTCAGCTTCTCGGAATTTATGCATTAATGAGTGAACATCACCCTCAAGATCAACGAGAGTTGTTTGCTTTCCCAGAAGGTGTTGAGAAGGGTATGTCATACGCTTAGCACCTAGTCAAAAAACGCAAATGTGCGCACTTCGATACTTTGTCGAGGAGCAGTACCACGTTTTGATGTAGGATCTATAAATGCAGAGTGCGGTGTAAATTTGGATATTGCATGTTGATTAGTGTCGTACCCTTTAATGAGGAGTGCTTCTTGTGGTTGCATATCTGCATAATAAAACCATTTTTGATTCGGGTTATATTTTAAAGCATATATTTCGCCCAAGTGGTCTGGGTTTTTGAATTCAATATCTGCTTTCACCAAATCATTTTCATCCAAACTCTGGGAGTCTAAGAATGCTAAAGGCAGTTGCTCTACAGGTCCTTTAATAGAGCACCAAAAATTAACTTGAATGAAGCGTTTGCCTTTAAAGCGTTCCAATCTATTCTCATCGATTATCACGGCTGCTCTAGATGCTGCGGTGGTATGGGTGTAATCCACATGTACGTGTTGAGCAGGCCGACGTTTACTATTGTCAGTACCTCGACGAATTGTATGATCAAATACAAACACCTCGGAGGCTCCACTTGCTTTAGCAACAATATTCTTAATCTCTGAATAAAAAGCTTCGCTTATCCATGCGTTATTTTCAAAATTTGTGTCAGTCAGATGATGCTCAATAAGCTCAAACCCGTGCTCGTTTAAAGTAAATTTTTTTTCTTTGAAGCGAGCATTTTCGATAGCAACATCAAAAAATTTATAGGCTTCATTATATTGTTGACCTTCATTCGTGCCTGAGTAGGTTACTCTAGGCTTCATATGGCTGTTGCTTCGAATGAAATTCAATTGAGTATTGAGCGACTTTTGCATTGAGGCCACCTTTGCAAACTTTGTTTATCCTATGGTTCCGGATGAATCAGAAATCAGCATATCGATATGATTGCTTGTTATCTGCACAGTAAATAATACTGCCAATACTATCTATCGATAGGTAGTATGTCAAGATTTAGACCTATCAGTTTGATTTTCACCTAACTATCATTAATAACCCAAGGACGATAAATGGACCAAAACCTCGCCTAGTACTGAGCTATAGGTTCAGAATCGGTATACTAAATAACGTTAGTTGGGATGTAGTCTGGTCTCTGAAGGAGAAAATCCAAAAAGACGCTTATACTCACGACTGAATTGAGAAAAACTATTATAGCCAACGCGAAAACTCGCTTCATTGGCCTGCATTCCATTTTTTAATAGTGATTGTGCTTTTTGCAGCTTAGATGATTTGATGTACTGATTTGGTGCAACATGCATTAATTTCTTAAATGTATTAAAAAATGTTGTCTTGCTCATGTTAGATAACGATGCAAGTTCTTGAATCTGGATATTCTTATCTAGATTATTGTGAATAAAGCTTACCGCTTTGGAAATAGGTTGTACCTGCCCATATTGAGACAAGAGTGTGCGTAGCGAAAAGCCATATTCGCTCATAAGAATGCGATAGTATATTTCATTCACTATAGATTCCCCTAAAACGGCGGAATCCATTTCGTTTGCTCCAAGTGCCACCAATCTATGAAATGCTGTGACCAATTGGTCGCAAGCCTTACCTACCATTAGGCAAGAATTGGTTTGATTAGTAGTAGGTGCCCTTTCACCTTCTAATTTTTCAATTTTTAGCAGCATGTCAGCCACTCTTACGAGATCAATAGATAAAGTTGCCGATAAAAACGGTGTTTCTTCAGATGCTACTGCGATTTCTGCTTTTACGGGCATAGGTAGCATATTGATAAAAAAATCGCCTTTTTTGTAGTTAAAGGTTTCGTCACCAACATGACATAACTTTTCTCCTTGAGCGACTAAACAGATTAGCGGCTCATAGAACATCGGCTGTTTACTATGTGGCATAGACGCTTTAAAAATACCACCGCCATTTATATAACGCGGATTGTTTCCCTCTTGTAACTCACAAGAAAGTAAAAATTGATTCAGCGATTCAATATCGCTGTCATTGATAGTTGGATCCATGGAAATAGCTATAAGTATCGGTTTTGCTCCTAGTCTATAGAAAAACCCCTAGGTAAAAAAGGGGAATTTCAAATCAGTAAGACAATGTTTTGAATTATTGTGCATGATATTGATGATTTTGTGTCTCTTAAAACTGATTCTGTCGGACTATATTACATTCCACGTACTTAATCCCTATCGGAGTATTTATGCTAGATTTTAATTTTTATAACCCAACTCAATTTTTTTTAAGGCAAGATAGGCTAGAAGAATTAGATATGTTTATCCTGCAAGATACGAAACAACAGGAGGTCTTAAGTAATGCGAATTAATATTTTGTTTTCACTATTTCTATCTTTATATATAAGCTCCAGTCATGCAGGAGAAGCGAAAAATTTAGATACTAGATTAGATGCGAAAGGAGTAATTGCGTTATTAGATCTTGAGGCGCATATAGAAGGTGGCTATTTTAAACAGACTTTTATAGCCGATCATCGCAGCAAAATAAAAACACCGAATGGTGAGCGCTTCACTATGACATCGATCTATTATCTTTTGACAGATGAGTCACCCAAGGGGCATTTCCATATTAATAAGTCAGACATTGTCCACTACTTCCACGGCGGCAAGCCTATTGAGTATTTCTTTATTACACCTGATGGTAAGCTTGAAAGGCATGTACTTGGCCCGGATATAAGCTCGGGTCATTCGCTACAACTGATCGTTCCAGGTGGGTACTGGAAAGCGGCTCGACTTATGTCGGAAGAAGACTCTCTATATGATTATGGTCTATTAGGTGATGCAGTTGCTCCTGGTTTTGACTATAAAGATATGAAAATTGGGGAGCGTGACGTGCTTATAAAGAAATTTCCGCAACACAAAGAGTTAATTCGTGAATTAACTCGACACTAAATCGTCGATAACAGTTACTTTTTTAACTTACAATAAAGTATCCGTACGAATAATTAAATTCTTAATATTCTCAAAAGAAGTGTCCATTAGCTTTTAAATGGACACTTCTCTTCAAATACAGAGAACTAGCCATTTTGATACAAGGAGTTATACCTGGAATCAAAATGGTAATCCTTATACTTAGATAAATTTCTAATAAACGAGCTCAAACATTTTATCTGCGTAACGTTCGCCAAAAATCTTATAGGCATTATAACTGAAGTGTGCATTGTCAACGCCTTCTAATCCGTGTGCTGGAATTACATGTGCGTTGTTAATAAGTTCTGGCAAAAAGTTGACTTCGGTATTGTGAATACCACAACATCCGCCCGCTGACCGATAGAGTAATTCACCAGCTAAAAATGGCACATCTCCTAAATCTAGATCTTGCCTCAAATTTTCTATAATCGAGGATACTTTATTTTTCCATTGTGGCTGGCTCGTATTTGTTTCACCTTGATGAAAAATAATACCTTTAATAACGCCTCGGCGTTGGGCTTTTTTGGCAAGATCAAGTAACCAATTATACCCGCCATCAAAATGCGCTGGAATCCTTTCTGTACCGATATTACCTCTACCAATCGGTGCACCTTTCTCAAACAATGCAATATCGCTTCCGCCAATAGCCGTTGGTACTAAGCCTATAGAAATATTAGCAGGTACGCGCGCAACAAGTGATTGTACAAAACTATCAGAAACCCCAATACTGCCAAAGCATCCAAAATAAGGTTGTTGGGCTTCAAACCATTCACCGTATACCCTACGTAAGTTGGGGCAAGTAAAATTAGAAATAATCTGAGCCCTAGGATCATTAATGTAGTCTGCTGTCGTAAAGGGTGCTGTTCCTTCCATATTCGATTGTCCAAAAGCTAAATAAATATGAAAATTCGGGTCGAAGGATGTGTCTGAAGGATCGGAACCAGAGCCTGCCGGCTTGTGTACGTTAGGCTCTCCACATATTCCGCCTTCATAAACACCAATATTATCTAACTCTACATCGTGTGTACTGTTTCCTCCTAAGTGAAAAACAAGTCGAGCAGTTGCGTCTGTCGTCACTGCAGTAAAAGTCAAAGTAAATGTTTGGTAGTTAATATTTAATGGCAGCGTAGAGGGCTGATTCGTTAAACTGTCGTAGGAGTCAGGCCCTGCGCTATCAATATCAACATACAAGGTGCGGTTACCATCGGCTTTAGCGTCGAAACATAGGGTATATTCTCTTCCTGAGGTTAAGCTAACAGGGTGAGTAAATTGAAAGTCATAAATATTTTGTGAGGCTTGGGTGATGGTAAAATCGGCAGATCCGTTAAAAACCACTACATCGTTAGGTGCAAGAGAAAAATAATTAAAAAACTCTTGGCCTTGTGAAAAAGTGCCATCACTTTCTAAGAGGTTATAAATTACAGAACTGTTTAGCTTCGTAGATTCTGTTTTTGAATAATTATTCAATGCGTAACTAAATGATGTCGTAAGAATACACGTAAAAAAGAGAGTTAATATTCTTAATAATATACATTTTATCATTTTTCTTTCTCATTTAAGTATTGAAATGATTAATCATGGCGTTTACCTTTTTATAATTATTGTGTACGTGAATTAGAGGCTATTATTTAACAGGTAAACGTCGCCAAAATGATTTATAAGGCTTTATTTCAGAAAGCAAAGTTTATTATTTTTGGTAAATATACTACATTTAAATATAAAAAATAATAAACATTGTTAAGCAATGAGAGTTTATTTTAAAGCTGTCGTAAGAAATTATGTTTCGACATGCTTTTACTAAGAGATATGGTAAAGTAAATACACTATTTATTTTTTGGATAAAATGGCACCAATATTTTTATTTGCATTTTTGTTAATTTAAGTTTTTTGTCACCGAAAATAACTTCGTAATGATTATTATCAAAACGATAAAAATTACTTTAAAGTAGGCAGATAGAGTACTTGCGATATTACAGTTAACACCTTTTTATTAAAGCCGCATAAGCTTTTGCAAAATCTTCACCCATGCGAACATAACCTTCACTTGAATAATGCCATACATCCTCTTTGTTATAAGGATATGTCTCTGTTTTTGTCATATATGCTGCGCAAGCATCTTGTTCAATAAACATTTGTTGAGCCAAATGCACGCTATCAATGTAGGGCATAATATCTTCGTCTCCTAGTTCGGAGTCAGTAATTTTCCCTAATACCACAGGAATAGAATCATCTCTAAACGCTGCTCTAATCAGGTTCATCAGGCGAGTTAAGTTATTGAAATAAGCGTATGCAGCCTCCTTACTACTATGTGCATCCGCTTCGCCTTGCATCCAGATAATTCCTGCTGGCGTTAGGGTGTCATTAACACCATCACCATCTATATCTGAAATTGCAAACGCATTTTTAACCGTATTAAGAAAAAAGTCATACTGATTCATTCCTCCGCCCTCTCTAAAATCAGGTGACCAATTGCCATAACCTGTTTTCAGATGTAGTCCTGTTCCACCTACAGCATATTTTATTAATGCTATTTTTTTATTGGGAAACTGGTCTTTAAGTGCTGAAGCAAAACTGAGTTCTGCGCCAAATCTCTCGGAATAGCGATTGGTATTTCCATCTGATTTAAAACCAGTGCCGTGTCCTGGTTTTAACTTTTCCCACATACCAACACCTCCACCACTTTTGTTGTCAAATACACCATTACCATGAAATATCATTACATTTTGTTGCGCTTTTAAATTTTGTGGCAACTGGTTAATATATCCATATCCGTCCATGTTAGACTGGCCACCGAGGAAAAACATATGGTATTCGGCGCTAATAACGTATTTAGGAAAAATTATTAACAATAACCAAATACATAATTTCAATTTCATTTATATTTCCCTCGTTGTTATTGGAATTCGGAATTTTTAGCTACTTAAAAATGATATTATCAGGTTGTTTGGTTCAGTCTCAATACGATCTTATATTTAATTTATGAGTGTAACATATTTGAAATATGTACCTGCTCAAAAACACTCGAAAGAACATATGATTAATATAGGAATACAAACACGTTCCCGCTACTCGACTCCAACATACATTGAGGTAAAGGATATTGTATCGATTATGCCGTGAACTAAAATGATTGGCCATAAATTCTTTTTTAACGTCAAGTACATGATTCCAAAAGCAATTCCGATAAGGCCTGTTATGATAAAACCACGCAAGCCTTGATAACCGGCATGCCCATATGCGAAAACGGTAGCAGCGATTAAAATAGCTAATGCTGGTGCAATGTAAACTCCTGAAAAGGCCTCTTGTAATCTAGTGACTAAGTATCCACGAAAAAACATCTCTTCGCCGAAAGCAGCGGATGTCCACACTATAGCTAACCACATTAGATAACGAGGTAAGTTATTTCTTACTTCGCCAAAGCGCTCCTCAATCCCTTCAGGAACCTGTTGTAAAAATTCGATCTGAAATATTTCTGCCACTCCTAATACTGATCCGACGGCGGCAGCAAATGCTAAAAATACAAAAAAACACTGAGGAAGCAACAGCAGTTTTATTTTTAATCCAACTAAGGGTTTGAGCCCGTACATGGACCAGTCCCTGTTTTGATGCCCCATATAAATCGTCAGTAATACTAAAGTAGTTATTAAGGTAATGGGGCCTGCATATTTCCATGTCCATAAAGAGACGAGAAGCTTACTCATTAGTGCGAAAGCGATAAAGCCGAACACCTCAAAAAGAATAAAAGCTCGTTTGGATAGCGTCATGAAATACTCCAGACAAAATAAGGCTGAGGGCGCTGGCATACTGCACCCTGAGGTTTAATAGAAGATAACATCGGGCTGGCTCAAAGGGGTGCTGTCACACCCTAAGGCGAAGAAACTTTAATGTTCGATTAATAAATAACTGGCAATACTTGTATGCAGTTTAACCAGAGCACGTGATATATACATGGACATGGTAATACCTATTGCGCCAACTAAGGTAGTTACAGGAAAAAAGTACCATTGGATATCTATTTCCAAGTGGGGAGCAAAATAGTGAATTATGGGGTCGAATACTGGAGAGGCCATCAATGCCAGCGAGACGATAAACAATAAGCACCCCAAACTAAAATAGGTCACGCTTAGAGGCAGTTGCAAGGCCTCGTATAAAGAGACTTTCCACCCTTGCGGTGCTTTGATAGAGTTTATCAACCCTTGAATCAGGCTTCTATTGGTTAATCTCCTTGCATCTTGCCTCGCTGGACGCCTTGGCATTCGAACATCGAGTAAAGCATTGATTAATAGGCCTTCAAACAGAGCAAGGTGACCTTGAATATTTAGAAACAGAGCAAGTAAAGGCGTTCCGATAACAACAACAGACAACACGAGACTGGGTAAACCAAACAAAGCGAGCCATGCAAAGTAAACCATGCTCAATGGAAATGCGATAAAAAAGTAGCCAAGAGCTTTATAATCTTTGAGGCAAAACAAAGGTTCGAAAAAGCCATTAAAACGCGGGCGCTGAGTATTATAACCATTGAGATACTCCTGAGAATCTTGCTCCATCTGAATATATTGAGAAGCGATTTCCCCTGGACTGCCATAGTTTTCTACAATGTCCTCAATTCTACTGGCTGAATTTTCTTGCAGGGCGTCGTATAAATGGTGTTCCGCATCATACAAAACATCCTGAACAAATCCCGCTGGTTGTCCACGCAGAGCTTGCTTCAGTTCGGATAAGTATGCGCGAATGGTGTCATGATGTTTATTCATTGTCTTCACTCCTATCTAAAATCTCATTCACCCGCATCTGGATCGACTGCCAAGTTAGTTGCCATTGTTCGAGCACTTTTTGTCCTAAAGGTGAAATACTGAAATATTTCCTGGGCGGCCCGCTTTCCGACAATTTTACGTCGCAGTCAATTAACCCTTTGCTGTGTAAGTTTCTCAACACCGGATAAATTGCCCCTTGTTTGCCTTCGTTACTTTGTTGAAATTGCTTAGCAATTTCGTATCCATAAAGTGGTTTCTTAGCCTGGCTAATGATGGACAGTAACATTAGCGCCACGGTGCCGCCGTTGAGCTCTTTCTGAAACTTTTTAACTTGCTGCTCCAAAATATCATCGTCATTGTGGGAAACTTTTTTGTTCGTCATTATTGCTAGTGTTTAGTTGATAGTAGTAATAATATAACACTAGTGATAACTAAACACTAGCGCTTTATTCGTCAACACAGGTTGACGATTGTGAAATCGTCAATTATAGTTGACGCCATGAACGATATAGAATCTTTACCACCGGCCTCTAATCCAGAAGAAGCCCTTGCTGCTGTTGTAGCTTTGCGTCGTATGGCAGAACAGTTGGAACGTAAAGCTGTTAAAGAAGCCATTGAGCAAGGCTGGAGTTGGTCACAAATAGCGGCAGCACTTGGAGTTTCAAAGCAGGCAGCTCATAAGCGCCATTCTGCCAATATCTCTAAACCTAAAACTGATAACTAAGGTGTATATGATGTTTAACAGAGTCATGCTTCGTTTTCGAGATATGAAAACCATAAGTAGATTAATAACTGGAGCTGATGAACAAGCTCATATTAGCGGGGAAGAAATGCCCGGCGCTGAACATTTCGTTCTTTCAGCTTTAAATTTGGAAGACGGTAGTGCGAAAAGAGTGTTTGACAAAATTGGCATAGATACAGAAAAGTTTAAAAATGCTATAAATCAACAATACGCTAATGCTCTTGCTTCTATTGGTATAGATAATAAATTAATTCCAGAGCCACTAGAGTCAAATAAAATACTTCATAATGCACAGCCATCAGCTCAAGAATTAATGAGATCGCTTTATACTCTCAAGAAAAGCGATAAGCTACGCCCTTTACTAGGAGTTCATGTTATTAATGCCGCATCTAAAATCGAACAGGGAATTGTAGCCAGAGCATTTAAAATTTTGGCTATAGATAAAGAGAAGTTAAATTATTTAATTAAAGAGGAACTTGAATCCTGTTAGTAAACTTTTTTGTATAAAATATCTGTAGCCAAAACGACAGGCGCTTTTCCACTAAGTCCAGTAGAAATAGGGATTTTTACAATTAAACTGTTACAAGAGTAACTTAGGGGAAATTGCTGGTATACCTACACCACTAAATAAACGCCATATACCAAACTACTTAGATTCTCAGGAATACATGGCCCATACTCCCTATATGCAACTATCGAGAAAAGGATCTGGTCTTTTCTTTTTAAACTACAACCTTGAAACTATAATCCCTTATGAGAAATTTATTGACAACTATCCATATATAAAGTGTGAGCCGCTCGAATTTCTTTACCAGACTCACCGGAGCGTCTGTGCTATGGATAAGCTCCTGTTTGAAGACCTCACACGGCACTGTTGGAGATCGATTAGTTGGGCAGCATGGATTGCCCTAGTCACGCCTTATCCTAAGAGATATATGTTGAAGCTTCTTTCTCTTGACTTAGGTGAGCGTATTAGAAATCAGTGGTCAGTTAAGTCTGCTGTCCTTAGACTTAAAGGCAAGAGAAACAATCCTGAGTTTGATTCTTCTTTAAGCAGGTTCCATAGCTATTTAAATCAGCTTCCATATCGTCGAATACCACTACGGAAATTTGACCTATACAGTAAAAAATCAATATCCCACTTCGAAGATTTAAAATCTGAATTAAGGAACATATATAAAACGGAAGGATCTGATCCTGCAATATCTTTTTTGAGGACAAGAGACAAACTACCAAATGAAGTTCCTTATGCCGAATGGTTAAGTAAGACTACGACTCATCGGAATAAGCTAGAAAAAATATTTTCTGTATTTAAATAGATTCTTAAAGTGAGTGCTTTCACCCAGCTTGTAAACTAACTAGCGAAGGATATTTACTCAAAAAGCTCCTAAAGTCTCTATATAAAGTAGATTTCGGAAATAGATATATAAAAGTATCGAATATGAATGAGAAACAAAAAAGTAATAACAGACAACAATATAGGGATCTTGAACAACTACTTAGTTTGCGAATTAGCAAAAAATTTAAATAAATACTTGTTGCCAAATGTGCCCAAGAGCACTATTGACAATAAACTGTATTTAGCATCAGGTTCCAGTAGCGAAATATAGGAAAAATTTGAAATGACGTATCTTTATTTAGATCCGATGATTTATGTTCCATACGAGCTGGCGCTTAAAATTTCCACCTGCTCAAATGAACACACCCCTCCCTGTTCTATCTTCTTTAACCTAATCCCCTTTCGCTTGGCGTAAAAACTTGCCTTTTATACAAAAAATATTCATGTGTGCCAATAAAAGATTAAATGTCGTGTGAGTGGGCAGCTTTCTTTATCGGTATTAGACCAAAAATTAAAAAGAGAGCACAATGGATATACTCGAAAAACTAAAAGTATTATTTGATTACGACGCCATAGCGACAGTTTTTGTTACCTTGTTTTTTATCTTTGTTTTTGCAGTAGTGATACAAGGCGCGAAAATACCTTCAACCTAGGTGTTAGGTTAATGAAGCTTTAAAGCTCGACAGAAACATTGATACTTAGTGCTAAAGCGGTCTGACAAAAATTCCATACAAAAATTTATAGAACGATAATATTTTTAAATTAACCCCCTTCATTCTATAAGCTATTAGAATCAATCTTAATTGCCAAAAATTAAAACGATAATTAATTTTAAGTAATAATTATTATATTTGTTAAACACTGTTGATAAAAGTGGCAGATAAAGCAACCTTAACACAACAATGAATTTTTCTATCTTAAATAAAAAATAATAAAAATAACGTCAAAAAATAATTAAAAATAAGTATTGCCATAAAAAAATCATATTCAATATGACAGCAAAAAAAACATCTCATTAAGGTGCTAACAAAAAAATAAAAACTTATACCTATATTTGGGTAGTGTATACCAACGAATTCTTACATTAGTATTCGCGGAGTTCTCAGTTATCTACATAAAAATTTATTTAGTAATGATAAAAAATGACTAAATAAATTTTTAACTATTTGTTCTCATAAGAGTGATACTAATGAATAAATACGACAATAGTAGAAATACACATTTTCGACTCGGTATACTAGGTAGTGCTATTGCATCAATCTTCTGTTTAAACACATATGTTTTTGCAGATCCTATTGATCCAGCGGTAAATAATGTCACACAATTTTTTAGTCAGGAAACGCAAGTTAACTTTGATCTGTATGCAGACTCTGAAAACCCTAACTTAGTTTGGTACTCACCCCGCTTTGGAAGTATTGCGTTAAATCGTCAACTTAATCCAGATTTTGCTGTTAACGTTGAATATCCAAGTGATGGCATTTTTGCTGGACAAGCACTGATTGATATTGAAGGTAAATTAGACACCAGCGGTATAGCGACAGAAATTATCGACCTAGAGCAGGAAGCTAAGTTACTTGGTTATGATATTGCGCCTATTCGTATAACCGCAGCAGACACAACATTTTTAGTGGCAGGCTTCCCGGTAGGTAGTGATGGCCGTATCGATGCCCAGTGTGACTCACAAGTGATTGATACACCCTTTGGCCCAGTATCAGTCCCTTTTTGTCAAGCTACAGATAAAGATGGAGTGGTAAGACCGCTGGACTTTTTATACTCTTTTACCTCAACACCTCCAGTCAGCGGTACTTCTATCTCTCAAAATATACCGTTTGAAGGAACAACTCTACCAGGGTGGGAGTTCCCCATACGAGACCTTATGAGTTTCGGACAAAGTTGGGATCAGTTATTCCAAGTAGTAACCAACTGGACAATTAAAACTATATCTGAAGTTGATGTTGCCAGGGTATCTGTTACTTGGCCAATTCTATTCCGAGAGCTAAGCACTTACGTCTCCAACTGCCGATGGTCGTGCACACAAAACGAAATTAATTTCTTATACGAAGAGTTTTTAAATACGCCAAGTGACTGGGGATTAGTGATTAATTATCGTCAAGTCGATGGCAGCTACGGGCCTATACCTGCAAGTCAAAATCAGCGACTGCAAACCAAAAATAAACTCGTAGATGTTCTAGGCCCAGAACTGTTTGTTGCTTTTGTCGATGATGTTGTCATCCCAACATTTGGGGAGCTGAGAAATATTGGGCCCCTAGCAAAAGCAAGCGCTTCATCCACTTTCTGTTCGGGACCAAACCCATCAGCACATTGCTATAGTCCAAGAAGAGCAAATGATGGTAATACAGATACATCACTTGGTGGTTTCAGTAGCTGGACGAATGCTGGTGGCCCACTCCCCCAGTTTCTAGAACTCAACTGGCCAGAAGATTACGATATACATAAGATAGATGTGTACACAAGTGAAGGTTTTCCTATTAGTGATTTCGATCTTGAAATACTTAATAAAGAAAATGGACGCTGGGAAAATATTGCCACGGTCAACAATAATACATTATTAAAAATTACAGCCTTTAGCGGGCGAGCGATAACCAATAGGTTACGTGTTCGCGCTAGACGCGGGCCAGATCGACAAACAATATATACCAGAATTAATGAAATAGTTGTCACTGGGCGCGAAGTATTGCCCAACATATCCGAACAACAAACATTCTTTACCTTACGTTCAAATATCGAAAAAATATTACGTCAAAGCCCGGAGATAATTCAATTGAGTTCCGGTGACCCCAATACGCTTAGAACATCGTCAACGCTAATGTATCTTCAATGTATGACGGGCGGATTTGGAACGCCCGTAACCTGGGCGGAAAATCCACGCTGTGGATACAATGCGACAACTAATATAGCAACTTTAGCGACTGCATCAGCAACGTCCAGTTATTGCCCAAGTCCAAGCGCAACTGAACATTGTTATTTTCCATCACGCGCCAATGATGGCATTACCGATACCCGTTTAGGGGGACAATCTAGCTGGTCTAATGACCGTACGCCAACACTTCCTCAGTGGTGGCAATTGCAATGGCCTTCTCGTGTGAGAGCTAACTCAATAACCGTTTACACCAGTGAAAACTACGAGATTCAAGATTTTGACATTCAATATTTTGACGATATTACCCAAGCATGGATAACACTCAAAGAAGTGCGTGGCAATCAAGATATCGTTGTAAAGACAGACTTCCCAGAGGTAATCACCTCACGAATACGCATCATGGGATTGAAGGGACCTAACCGACAAACATTTCATGTGCGTCTTAACGAAGTAGTAGTAGAGGGTAGACCAGAGTAAATAGCGATTAACCAGGCAATAGCTATTGCCTGGTTAATACGCAATATATGGATATATCGCCATTGGTTCAAAGCCAATGCGAGACCCATAACATCAAGGTATTTCGCATAATATCGCTAGGTTAATCACTAAGTATTTGGTCGTAATATCTCGCAATAAAGAATAATTGCGGCCACAGGTTTAATACTAACAACCATACATCTTTATGTTTGTTAATCGCGCAAAGATACATGGTGAATATCGTAAAGAATTATTTTTATCGAGCTTAACTCGGTAGAAGTGATAAAAAGTGAAAAATAATCTTTTTAACATCTATAACTAAGGTGAATAAAATGGGAAAGTTTTTTAAAATGCTAGCGGCTTCAAGCCTAGCAATACTAACACTAGATTTTGCTAGTGCGGTTCCGGTTAATCCAGAAGAAGTCAATATTTCTTCACGTTTCAGCACTGATGTTCAGGTCAATTTTGAACTTTATGCTGATACCGACGATGATAAGCTCGTTTGGTACGTGCCTAGAGGCGGTTCTATCGCCATGCTTGGTAACTCAAACAATCCAGTACCAAGATTTAATGCCACAGCTTTTACAGAATTTAGCGGTGTATTCGCAGGACAAACAGTGGCATTGCTTGGCGGTTCTTTTTCAACTGCAGGTTTTGCGCCTCTTCGTGATCTGCTTGAAAGCGAAGCACAAGATTTAGGAATGCGTATTGCTCCAGCTCCAGCTCGTTTAGCAACCACTAAGTTTATTGTAAGCGGGATTGAAACAGGCAATAGCTTAGATGTGGATTGTGAATTCGAAACACTCATCATTACCGACCCTTTTACAGGCATCAGTCGAGAAGTTAAAATGCCTAAATGCTCTGTCACCTATGAAAATGGTAATGAGCAACTGGTTGATACCATGCAAAGATTTAATTCGATTGTGCCAGCTGGTCAGACATCTGTGCTCACCAGTATTCCTTTCCAAGCGAAAACTACACCTGAATACGCATTGGTTGCGCAAAATAACCTTGCTGTAGGTGCAAACTTTGATGAGACGCTTTCTGCTGTCGTCGACTGGGAAATCTTTACAGAAGCTCTTACAAAAACAGCACGTTTTACAATTAACTTTAATCAAGTTTTTGAAAAAGCGACGACTTTTGCTGCAATACATAATTGGGCTTGTGTCGATATTGAAGTATCTACTTTCTTTCAACGTTTAGTGCGTGATGGAGATATTAAAGTTGAATATCTAACTGGGAATAATGTCTGGAGCACTGTAGCACCATCTGACAACGACTTTGTTGGTGCCGTTGCAGAACTTGAAAAATTAATTCGCGACGAAATTTTCACTGAGATGCGATCTTATGCACAACCAAACCTTCCCAATGTTAGTCGAGAAGTAAACTCATTTTTTACACTTCGAGCTAATTACGAAAGACAAATATTCCGTGTCAACGAAACGCGTATATTTAACTATAATCCCGGCCCACAAATTAAAACAGCTAGAACTGACATGTTCCTAGGCTGCTTGAATGGTGGTTTTGGTGTGCCAGTACAAGCATCAAATACGCCAAACTGTCGCGCACTTTTTGGTATTGAATAACATAAATCCAATATTGAGGACGGCTTTGCTGTCCTCTTCAGAGGAAAAAATATGAGAACGTTAACGGCTTTTATTTTAATCGTCTATAGTGTACTTGGTTTTGCAAGTTCAGCTCCCGTGGTAATGGACTTATCGGAGTATGATCTCGATAATCGAGAAGAGTTTGAGCAGTTTACTTTTCTTCCAATTGTAGGAAGTTCGACACAAGGAACTTTTGTTTATTCTTCTTATAGTAAAAATTTACTAGGGCCAACATCTGTTGGTTTCGGCTGGAAATCAGTGGTACTAAGCATTTTACCAAAAGCCATTGGAAGCGAAGCCTACGACAACTTCATCATTGCCAATCATATTATCGATAGACGTATTAATTTAATTCCTTCTGATTCAGAACTATGCAAACTGACTGAAGGCGCAGAAAGTTCATTACGTGGTATTGGTGCAATATATACAACACGCGTCCTCTTTGGTGGTTATCCAAAAGCTTGCTCGCTTACTGTTAGATTCTTTTTATACCCACAAGGTCCCAGCGAAGATACCATACTTAATATCCTATCTGCCCAAGGAAGTGTGGCATTAAAATATTCTTTAAGCTCCGAACCAAGGCTTGTGGCAACAGTACAGTTCCATGAAATTATTAGAGTGTTGATCGATCTCGGCGCATTGGTTGAAACGCCATCAGGGGCATTTGAAGGTGTATCTGAAAGTGTCCTCAATCAGGCGATGTTGATCGACCCGGAGCTATTTGGCGGAACGGATAGTATCCCGTCGGTATCATGGGAATTGTTTATTAACAATTTAGTATTTGATGAAGGTTTTGTACGAGTAAATTTGACAGAGGAGAATCGCATATTGATTCTAGAGGAGCCGAGCATTCATATAGTTACGGTAGATGAAGAGTTGTAATCTAATGTTAAGAATTTTTTTACTACTTTTCATACTGGTAGATAGCACAGCACAGGCTATTCATTTCTCTAAAGATACTGAATGTGTCGGCTGCCATCTACCTGAAAGAGGTAATGTTGAAAAGCGTTTTCCTTCCGGTTTTGGCACATGGGATGATTCCCAATGCTATGGCTGCCATGCGGAGCTAGTGGAGGTATCCATGAACGTTTTAGAAGGAAAGGAAGATAAACGCCTGTCGTCTTTGCCAATTTCTGATGAACGTATAAGGAACATACGTCATCATCCTCTACCTTATTTGACCACAAAAGAAAAGCCTTGGGCACATAAAAACAAAGACAAATTAACAGCAGATACTCTAATACAATTCCTTAAGCGCCCACATGGTCGCTGTATGCAGGATGACTCATGTTATGCCCCTCGAATGATGGCATATCCAGACACAAATAATTTGATTTCGACAAAAGCTCCGAAGCAAACATATACACCTGAATCAACAAAGGAAGGAGCCGCCATTTTTGCAGCTAAATGCCAAAGTTGTCATGAATTTAGTGATATTTCTGGTTATGATAAGGTTGCATTAAGTTTATTCTCATCCGAGTGGATTTATGAATATGCAAATTCAGATGGCCTCGAAGTTGATGGCCGGCAAATGCCTAAGATAAATGTGTCAAAAGAAGAAGCACGAGCATTATTTGGCTTTTTCCAGAATTCTAGAGGAATCAAAGAAGCTGAAGTTGATAAACTTGTTAAGCAAGTGCTTGTGAACTTTAAAAATAAAAATGAACATATTTCTGATCGAAGCATTGAATATGTATGGAATGAATTTTGGCGTGAAGGCGATTGCGTTCATTGCCACGCCATTGGCGGGCGAGCGAGTAAAGCTTTTGATACCTCTTTGCCCGGTATTCTCGCATGGCTAAAAAATAATAGGCCAGAGGAGTTAGTCGAACGACTACTCATACGGCATGTCGAGAAAAGGCTTGGTTTGGGCTCATCTACACCGGGTATGCCCATGACCAGAGAGCCTATACCCCTCGAAGGCATAACTATAGTCAGTACATGGATCAATCATGGGTGTCCTGATCTAGATAGAAAAACCCATTGTGTTAGGCATGAGAAAAATAACAATGTCTTAATGACGGAAAAACAAACTAAAAATTGAGTAGATATTAAGCATGACACCATATATGAAACCGAGGTGCCTTTCATATTGTTCTAATCTATGGTCTCGAAGCTGGTTCTTTAGAACAGCGGTACCCGGAACAGTAATATTAGCGGCTTCAATACTACTTAATGGCTGCGGTGGTGGTGGTGGTGGTAGTAGTAGCGGCAGTGGAAATGGTGGCACGCCATCTCCAAGCCCAAGTCCAGTTGCAGGTTCGGCTATTAAAATTCGCGATGTAGAAATTAATTCCCTACCCAATAACGCAAGTCAAATTTCTTTTTCAATTGAATCTGTAGAACTAGATAGTTCTGCGGGTATCATGTGTCGATGGCAATCTAATATAAACGACACCATCAGTGCTAATATTGATTTTGACTGTCATGTGGGTAGCGAAAATCAGCTAGAGTTTGCGAATCCTACTCAGGGAGACATTACAGGTCGGCTTAGCGCGGATGCTCCTGGTGTATCATTGCAAGCGCTGGACGTTGAATACATAGTAGAAGCTAACAGTAGCACAGGACAATTGATAGATGTAAGTGCTCAATTTGATACTTCCTTGGCAAATCAATTCTATTTATTGAGTGAATCGGGCTTCCCTCAAAGATTACTGTATTTGCCGAAGAGAATGGAGCTGCGTTCATCACCGGGAATCGCTTCTGTGAGTAGCGGGAATAATATTAATGCTGTGCTGGAAATATTCTTACGCAACAGTACTACTGATTGGATATCACAAGAGCAGTTAACGTTTAATACACGTTATTCTCTAGGCACTGATACTCAGGCCCTTGCTGCGGCTGCCCAAAATCAGAATTTTACCGAACTAAGAGAGTTGAGAGTACAACCTCCCATTATCCATTTATCTCGCAGATACGTTACCGATATCTCAGCAAACCAGTTACAGGTAAACTGTGATAATTTAAGCCAGATAATTAACAATAAAACCGTAACGCTGCTCGATTGTACAATAATGGATACTGCCACACCCAATGAAAAGCAGACGATCAATTATATTGGAAATGTATTATATGAGGACGCTGATTTTGATCCGGGCCAAATTAGCTCTCATGAAAATATTCGAGGGCTATTAAATGTTGAATATACATTACCAGGAACACTTGAAATTAACGACCTCTTCAGCGCACAAGCAGCAGATCTAAGCACCACTTTCCAGCTCTCTTTTGAGTGGCCAACGATTTTCGATAATGTCACGCATTTTTCCGTAAGTTTTGACTGGTCTTTGATTGTTGATACATTAATCACTGAAATCAACGCCGGCATGACACAATGGACACAAACCACACTTAATACGTTGGCACAAAATTTAATAGCTGATGGCTATATTGTTGTGCAAGATAACCCTTCTGAAGGAAGTTTAAATAATGCCATTGTGGAGGAATTAAAGGAGGAGCTTTTTGTTGAGATAATATCGGCGAATAATATGGAACAAACATTATTTTGGGTACCTAGAATTCGGTTCGAAAATCTATCGAGTCAAATACCGGAAGTTATTGAAATTCAACACTATCAACGATCTGAAGACCTTATTAGTCATTTAAGGCTCGACTGTTTGGGTGCACCTGATACTAGCAATCATATTTTCCGTGTCCCCAATTGTTAATATTTTTTAGTAATGTGATACGAGACTCTTACATTTAGTTTAATAGCCGGTATCACATTTATTCTCATCTTTATCCATTCATTTTTTATTAATAGTCAAGACACTATATTAGTGACTCAATTGGTTCTGTCGCAGATATTCGATGTTTAGAGGATAATTGTTATCTTTTCATTCGAATAATATTTTTATGATTGATTTTAAAGGTACCCACTACCCCAAGGTCGTTATTCTCTATGCTGTGTTTTTCTATGTCCGATACGGCGTCTCCTAGGGATCTAATGGAGCAACCCTCGAAAATGACTAGTAAAGCTTTTTTGTTTGATTTATAGTCGTATTCTTGAATAACGATCTCTTCTCGAAGAGAAGGGGTTACCGATATTAGAAGTCGCTCAACAACTCAATGATTTTTTGTCAGAATCAGACACTGTACTCTATAGCGATGCCCACCGCTGGGATGGCGATTGGATAGATACTTTATACTTTGCAGCTAAAATGGAACGACATTTTTACATCGACTCGATCTACGATTTGATCGACGATGATAAGAAGAAGGCTTTTGATTCACAAAAGGCTCTATTAGCTGAATCAGGACGCTTCCAACACCACAGAGCCGCAGACGATGTCCTCATGATCAGCAAGGCCTTCCTTCATGCAACCAAGCCCCTCTAACTCCGGAACTCTCATTTTAAAGTCCGTTTTGCACAACATTTCGTCGATCGGACATCTTATGGTTAAAACGGCACTAAATAGGATCCTTAGGATAAGAGTTTATATTTATTTTGTACTGTGTTACGTATCATGTATTTACATGTTATTTATTTGTTTTTTCTTCTATAAGTTTATACTAATTTAATACTAAATAATCCCTCATTAACTCATGCCAGAGTGTTTTTTGATCATTAAATAGCTCTAATTTGTACACTAATAGTGCCTAACGAAGAACCCACAGTAATCCAGAGCTGTTCCGATCATGTAACCTTTTAACTCCTATCATACAGGGCAGTTAGAACCTTATCGGATCTTCCATTTAGATCCATAAGGTGCCAATTAATTAATGAGCATGCCGAGATATTCAAAGCTTCAGTATTGAATGTTAGAGTTGGAAATAACGCTATTATTCTTACTATTAGTAAAGAAGTGTAAGGCCAACCTCTATGGGTAGACGTTCGGAAGCCGAAGAAAGAATCAATAACGTATACAGGGAAGAGGCAACATCTCTGTCTCTCAGTCGCTTGGGGATGGCAGATCTGCCAGAAAGCTTATGGACGCTTACAGAACTCACATAGCTCATCACTACTAAATGCCCGCAAGCCTATCAGCAGCAACGCTTGATCGCGAGAATGCGTTAGTAGCGCGGTGCAGTTATTTATCGAAATTGCGGCAGCGAGTTGTTTGTCTAGCCACCCAACCAGCAATTCCAAATCTTCAAATTGAAGTGGTTTAACCTGCTTATACTGTCGCTGGTTAAGTTTTATCATAAGTTTTTGGCGTTTTCTGCATCTTTCTACACTAATGATATATTACATGAGAAAGGATAAAGAAGAATGACTATCACTAATGGGCAACGTTATGGAAATTATGATGTTTTTCCAGAACGGGCAACACAAACTAATCCTACTAGATGTCCATACGATGTTAGTCGTAGTGTTGTCAGCTCTTGGTTTCCTGCTCGGGGAGCCAGTGCCTCTCGGCCTGTTATGTCAAGTACTTCTGACTTCTTAGCTACTGCTGATAACGCGTCCTCATTGTCTTCACGAGCACAAGCTTCATCGCCACGAAAAGAGTCTATTTTTGATAAAATTTTGGCTATGAAACCAGAAGAAATACGTAATCTTGAACTTACTTGGTCGAGGTCTGGAGATATTAGACCTTATAAAAATCATGAGAATTGGAGCACAATAAAATCCAATAGAACAGAATTTTTTCAAGGTAGTAGGAATATATTAAGCTTAAGTTCTGTAACTCCCAATACATATTTATGGACCAAAGATCTTAACCCATGCGTGGCGCTGATGGCTGTGAGTGGGAAGAGTGTTACGTGCATGCATGTTGACGCGTTAAACTGCAGCTTCAGATCAAATATCGACAGGTTAAAATATGAAGATCCAAGCAAAATATCTATTGGAATAGTGGGTGCAAATGATCAAGGGGCGGCATCGAAGGTTGTTATGATGTTAAATCAGCTTAAATGCATAGGGTTATCAGATAATGTAGATATGATGGCTATAGGCAAAGGGTTTTCTTCTGCTCTATGCGACCCTAACTCTGAAAACTATAAATTCATGGTTGGAAAAGAGTAACGCTTATTAAGTATTTATAATTACGAATTGAAGTAATATTTGATTGACTAAGCAGGTTTAACCTCTGAAAACACTATATTGTCAGAGGTTAGTATCACACAAAAATCCACCATAATTATCCTACTTCATTAGATCTAACTTTACTAATTCTCATATTATGATAAACACCTATCAATTTTGTGAGGAGTCCTCCGCATGGCTAAAACCCCGAGCATTTCCATTACCGACGTGGCGAACTCTACAACCGAGTCAAAACACCGTGGGAAGCCCACTAACCCTTATCAAATCCGTCAATTCCTGAGGGCTGGTAGTTACAAGCAGATCAAAACCTATCGATTCGGCTAAATGAAATCGCCCACCTTGAACAGGCCTTACGCGAAAAAGAGGCCGCCTATAAAACCAAATGCCGACATCTTTAGAGTACGACCACACATAACCAAGGACTATCTGAAGAAATAATATTATTGCGAGGCAAGCAAGAAACCTAGGAAGCTAAATTGCAGGAGCAAAGACTTGAAATAAGCTCACTTAAGACAGAGCTGGAGATTGAGAATGGTGTGTTTGATAAGCTGGGTGCTGGGTGAGAGAATCTCTGAAGCTTTTACGGTTCTAAACTTCCAATGAGTTAGTGGACTTTTCGAGGGAATGGCCACAATACCCCATTTACTATTGACGCTGTTATCGCGGCTAAACTTGTATTTAGACGCCATTCTTTAATAGCAAACAAAGGTTTGGCTGAATATACCTTGCGCAATGTGTAGGAAGGGATGATGATTCTTCGGTAATCGAAGTGAGCCTGAAGTTGCCTAAAGCACTATGTGCTTTGAGATAATAACAAAGCAAGTTACTGATATGTGATTGGGTATTCTCTACAAAGTTAATCGCTTGTGTTATACCTGACGCATGCTATTAAAGATAACTTAATGGCTAAATTAGTTAGAATATTTCTAACACAGTTAATATGTTATGTGAACAAGTACATTAATACGTCTTGATATCGAGGAATTATCAATGAAAGTTAAAAGGCAGGCAAACGAACGCCATCAAAAGCTCCAAAAGTCCAGACTACCGGCAGTTTTAGTGTGTATTTTGAGTGGGTTAATCGCATTTTCCGCCTCGGCATCGGATTTCGAGTTAGCAAAAGATCGTGTGGAGACAGCTTTGGAAGCTGGTTCACCACTTGTGGTGCATGCCACGGTTGTATTGTGTACTAACCGAACTAAAAATACGGATATTTGTAATGAGAATAAACCGCGTACCAATTTATATTGGGGTGCTCAATTTGGTGTAAAGACATATTTTAACCGGCAAAAACACTGGCAACGTTTGTCTGTTCCTAAAACAAGCGGGTCTGGCTACCTTGAAAGAGTTGCTTTTAAACGAGCAGTGAAAGTCCGGTCTGGAGAGGTTGATGTGTACTTAGTTGCCGATGTTTGGCGCGGCGGTGATGTCAGAAAAGCGACTGAAAGCTTTCTTACTATGAGTTCAGGGGAAAATGTTGAAAAGTTTAAATTTGAAGATCGGACGATTTATGCCGGAGGTGAATCTCATGTCACGGCGTATTTAGGACATAATGGCCTCGCTAACTTCACACTCGATCTCGATTTAGAAAAAAATACCTTGCCAAACAGTGCAATAGTATTGGGCAGGAGAACCTCTGCTACATTTACAGAGCCGTTGCGCAGTACCGGCACCTTCCCTCTATTAACGACCAAAGGTGTTGTGACTCCAGAAGCCTACATACTTGAAGCAGCGATCCTTTCTTGGTTTTCGAAAGTTTCACCGGTAGATACATTAAATGACACTGCAGAAGTTTACAGTAAATACCAAAAAGCAAGTATCGCATGGAGTCGAAAACAATTTGTACCCGGCAGTATTGCTGAGGGAGGCTAAACACTTCACCTGGCTTTTTCTTAAGTAAACATCTCAAACATATGTAAAGACTACAAATAGACAGAGATAACTTACAAAAAAAAATGTACAGACAAAAATGAAAAGCATTGAGCGCTAAACCAACAAACCGAACGTGTAATATCACGTTCAGTTTATTGGTTTTAGTTACTTATCTCCGAGTGAGAGTAAAGATTGAAGCTTCGACTGGGGTAGCTTCTCCATTGACGAAGATCACTACATAAAGTTTAGTTTTACTGCCATATTCCATGTCTGGGGGCACATTAATTATGGCTTGGTAGTTGATGGATTCCCCTGCCGCAAGTGGGCCGTTATAGGAATAACTATTGCCTGACAACCATCCCTCAGAGTCCCAAATTTTTACCTCTAGATTATCAATTGCAACATTACCTACAGAGACTAATTGAATCGGAATAGCGGGGTTTATTCCGTGGTGTACTGTGGAAATGAGAGTCGGTGTAACGCTCAGTTGTTGTACATGGATCTCCTCTTGGATATTGGGAGCCGGCTCCATTAACTGTTCTAGTTCAACACCATCATCCAACAGTATATCGGCGGCGTTAATGGTAATTTCTCTGCCAGCCATAAAATAAGGTGATCCAACTTGAAGGCCTGTCAGATCCAATGTTTGCACTGAGATGGTTAATCTATCTTGTGCTTCTAGTGCTAGCACTCCAGGGGCGAGTGAGCTTGCCTTAAGTGTATCGCCAGCAACGTCCAGGTTGATTGCTTTCATATTGGCGTAACCAGCAAGTGATAATGTGGGAGGATCCCAGTATGCACAACCAATAGCTCCCATTGGCCCTACACTACCTAATATGGTTGAGCTGAATCCGGCATATAATAGTACTCCAGGGCAAGCTGCTACCACGGGCGTACCAACGGTTATGTTCACACCAGAATCAACGTATAGGGTTCCTTGGCTATTGTTGCAGTTACTGGCAACAATTGAGACTGTGCCAGCCGTTCCTGAAGCAGCTGAGTTTGAGCCGGAGGTAACAAATGTGGAGCCGTTTAAGGTAATGTTGATACCGCCGATATATACCGGGCCACTATCATTGTTGGGCGCGTTACCCGAGCCTCCCTCAATGAGCGAGTTAGTCATCTGTATGGTTTCTGAGACGATATAGACACCGCCATAGTCACTACCACCAACAAATTGCCCGTTAATACCAGTAACGCTTGCGCCGTTGCTCGCGCAGGGCAAGTCACTGCCGTTAGCGGTACTGATAAATAAGGTGCCTCCGGGGTTACCGCCGCGAATGGTTCCTTCGTTGAGTAAAGTAAAACCGCTGCCACTGTTGGCGATATCGACACGCCCACCAGGGCCGCTGAGATTGTCAAAACCTTGAATAACGCCGCCTGATTGAACTGTTATCGAATTAGCTTGGAGTAAGCCACCATTAGTTTGCAGGGTTAGATTACCACCTGTTTGTACGCTTAATATATCAATATTGATGCTACTGGTGGCGGAAATCACATGGCCATTAAGAATTCTGACTTCATCAGTGTTGCCAGGTATAGCAGGTCCTGTGCCTGCTATTAAAACCCAAGTACTGGCTTGGTGATAATTCCCATTGCCAGTGGATTGATAGATGCCTGCTATGGCATTTATAGGATAGTAAAAAAATGAAAAAAATAGTGCGAAAAGTAACGATAAAACTTTAGTCTTCACCACGGAATACTCCTAGTTAATACGTTGATTTTTAAACACAGTAATTGAAGGTGAAAGTGTTCGCTTGTTTTAATTAGGGATCTGAAGCTTAATGGAACGAAAAGTTACTCTAAGAAATTTAGCACATGACCGGACTAGCTCATGCCATTTAACAGATTATTTAGTTTGACTAATATGCTTGAGCAGAAGAGACTTAAAAGGATAGTAAAATCAGAGTTGAGGTATTGTACCCATCCCTCCGAGTTGTCGCACTTGAGCTGTCGCTAGTACCCTCTTATACTCTGTTGTGGCGCAGTAGCGAACTGCCGTTGATTGGCGTTCATTTACATCATTGAAATTTTGCATCTGATGTCAGATATAAATACAAATTACGAAGTATTTCCCTCCATCTAGGAATACGATATTTTAGGTGACGAGAAATATAGTATTGTCAGCCCTATCAAAGCTGCGATTGTCGAGGAAATTAAAATACTGATTTTTGCCACGTCAAGAGTCAAGAGTCGATGCATCAAAAGCCGTTTTATCAAAAACAAATCCAAAATTAAATTGTTGTATCTTTCTATAAGTTTCTTGCAAACCACTATTAGAAAAAACTAAGGCTGCAATTGTTGCAATTAACAGAGTAAATGCCGCCGAAGCTGCCCACGTAAAAAATTTGTCTATAGCAATCTGAATATGACGTCCCCTACTCTTTTTAACTGCTTCCAATAACGCCTGCTCATCCCATGCTCCTTTATAAACTTGCCCATTAATGGTCAGGATTGGTATAAAATCAGCTCTAGTGTTTTGCGCTTCAGATCCATTATTTTTTAAATCATCATCTAGTCGGCGCTATCGAAGGTGTTCAAAAAGGTAAAGAAAACTGTTCTTTGACTAATGCTCGACATAGAACAATCTCAGCTTAACGCCCACTATCCATACAAATTAAAGCTATTGAGGAGACACATCGTGGGCGGATGCTTTTCGGTTCCTAGAGTGAACCAGACTGGGGGTATTCAAACATCTAGCAGTGAGTCGTCTTCATCTTCACGGTGCCGTCCGGAAGCTCCAGTTATGTCGAATGCAGAAACCAACTCGCTGTTGGTTGATACTACTTGTCAAGCAGAGAGTCGCAGCGAAATTGTCCCAACTGATCATTTGCACGCTGCATTTGGCGTTGCTGGAGTCAATATTATCAGCCAAGAAGATTGGCGTAATAACTCTTGGGGGGAAAGCGTGTTTATACAGTTACCCGCTTGGGGGTCTAAGCCTAAAAGTGTAGACTGTGTAGATCAAGCGATATTTGTGAATGCTCTAAAAGAAGGAGCGGATGAATTTTGTAACGCAGTGGATGGAAACGCACAAGGGATGGGTGCGAAAGTAGGAACCGATCGCTACTTTAAGGTTTCAACATCAATGGGCAATTTTTTTGTGAGTCTGAATAAAAATGCTAATACTGAGCAAGAGATTAGAGAATTAAAAAATAATTGTTCTCTCAGTAATAAGTCTGCTACATTTTTATCGCTTCAACACGATAAGGATGTACCTATAGCGAAAATTTCATACATTTCATACAATGATGATAGAAGGCCAAGGCCTTACATTCGCCTCGGGATTTCAGAAGTTCATGGACAGGATACATATAAAGTCTATAGCATAAAATCACAGCAACAGTTGTCACTTGATCAAGCCATACAACGAGTAAATGTCGGTAATACTTCTTTTCCAACACGACAACCTGACGGGGTCATGTTAAAGCAGAACTTACTGGACATAGTCTACACTCCAGCCCAACTCACCCAGATCGCTAAGCACAGTAATGGGTTACAACGCCTCCAGATCTTGGCCGGGCCAACCGGCCAGATTTTACTGGATACAGGCTACACACCAGACCAACTCACCCGGATCGCTCGGTTCCCCTATGAGGTAGCGGTAACGACCCTTCAGACCTTGGCCGAGCCAGCCAGCCAGAGCTTACAGGACAGAGGCTATACACAAACTCAACTCATCCAGATCGCTCAGCGAAGTAATAGGTTACAACTCCTTCAGATCTTGACCGGGCCAACCGGCCAGATTTTACTGGACACAGGCTACACACCAGACCAACTCACCCGGGTCGCTAAGCGTCACAGGGGAGCACAAGAGGAGCTTGAGACTTTGGCCGGGCCAACTGGCCAGAACTTACTGGGCCGAGGCTACACACGAGAGCAACTCAGCCAGGTCGCTAAGTGCTACAATGGGTTACAGACCCTTAAGACCTTGGCCGGGCCAACCTGCCAGAGCTTGCAGGACATAGGCTACACACCAGACCAACTCACCAAGGTCGCTAGCCGTTACGAGGGGTCACAGGAGACCCTTGAGACCTTGGCCGGGCCGACCGGCCAGCGCTTACTGGGCATAGGCTACACACGAGCCCAACTCACCCAGTTCGCTGAGCGTTACTGGGTGGGACAGAAGGACCTTGAGACTTTGGCCGGGCCAACCGGTCAACGCTTACTGAGCATAGGCTACACACCAGACCAACTCACCCAGATCTCTCACCGCGAGCGCGACGACGTGTCTGGGGCCCTTCGGAGATTGGCTGGGCCAACCGACCAGAGAGACAGCGGAAATTGATGTCACCAGCAATGTAAAACTGATCCACCTGAGCCACAATTGCCGCTTTTTTTAGGTTTAATGGTGATTTGAAAAACAGTTTTATCCCGCTATTGGCGGCTTCGCTGAATCAGGCAAGCTAACAAGCATTCTATTTCACTTGTCGATTTCTTATAGCGTGATTACTGCGGCCTGAGCTTATCGAGAAACTCCGTTTCTGCAGCCACATGGCGCAACACATTAACGATGCTCATCGCATCACGCTTTTGAACCCAAAGATTGCAGAGCCTTATTGGGATCGGCCGAGTTTGCCCCGGTATTTTTAATCCAAGTATTTCTAGCATCTATAATGTCTATATTCGTCATTATTTTTAATACGATACTGCTTTATATATTTGATAATAAACCTAGGGAATTAGATACCTATCAGCAGTCCACTTCATAAGACAAACACGGCTTTGGTTTTTGGCATAGACGCTACTGGAAATGTCCATTCTGCCACTTTTGATGGCGTTTATTAAAAAGGGGGCAGACCATTTCATTGCCTCCATGAGCGACGCAAGATAGAGGCGTAACCTCAATCTCTTCAGACTCATCTCTGGATTGCAAAATACTGGCCGACAATAAGCTGTGGTACGACGGGGCTCAAAAAGGTAAAGAAAACTGTTCTTTGACTAATGCTCGACATAGAACAATCTCAGCTTAACGCCCACTATCCATACAAATTAAAGCTATTGAGGAGACACATCGTGGGCGGATGCTTTTCGGTTCCTAGAGTGAACCAGACTGGGAATATTCAAACATTTAGCAGGGAGTCGTCTTCATCTTCACGGTGCCGTCCGGAAGCTCCAGTTATGTCGAATCCAGAAACCAACTCGCTGTTAGTTGATAGCACTTGTCAACCAGAGAGTCGCAGCGAAATTGTCTCAGCGTGGGAAAGTTGGGCTCAAAGAGGGAGTCGTACTGAAAACAGAACGGAAGCCTTAAAACGATTGAAAAATTGCTTGGAAAAGAACTCTAATGCTCTTAGTTTATCAAACTTATCTTTACAAGATTTACCGGACAAATTGCCGCCAAACCTAACAGTTTTAAATGTCCAAAATAATCAATTGAGCACCTTACCAAAAGCCTTTTCCAGCTTGGATCGAAATTTTTGCATTTATGCCGAGAATAACGCTTTCCCTTACGAGGTCAGGAATGCTATTTATACAGAAATAAATCGCCCAGATTATGAAGGGCCAGTGATATTGCATTCAACAATGACGGCTACTGATAATTTGCACGCTGCATTTGGCGTTGCTGGAGTCAATATTATCACCCAAGAAGATTGGCGTAATAACTCTTGGGGGGAAAGCGTGTTTATACAGTTACCCGTCGGGAGATCTAAGCCTAAAAGTATAGACTGTGTAGATCAAGCGATATTTGTGAATGCTCTAGAAGAAGGAGCGGATATATTTTGTAACGCAGTGGATGGAAACGCACAAGGGATGGGTGCGAAAGTAGGAACTGATCGCTACTTTAAGGTTTCAACATCAATGGGCAATTTTTTTGTGAGTCTGAATAAAAATGCTAATACTGAGCAAGAGATTAGAGAATTAAAAAATAATTGTTCTCTCAGAAATAAGTCTGCTACATTTTTGTCGCTTCAACACGATAAGGATGTGCCTATAGCGAGAATCTCATACAATAATGATGGAAGGCCTTACATTCGCCTCGGGATGTCAGAACTTCATGGACAGGATACATATAAAGTCTATAGCATAAAATCACAGCAACAGTTGTCACTTGATCAAGCCATACAACGAGTAAATGTCGGTAATACTTCTTTTCCAACACGACAACCTGACGGGGTCATGTTAAAGCAGAGCTTACTGGCCAGAGGCTACACACCAGACCAACTCACCCAGGTCGCTAAGGGTTTCGGGGGGAGGGCAAAGGCCCTTCAGACCTTAGCTGAGCCAGCCGGCCGGAGCTTACTGGTCAGAGGCTACACACGAGACCAACTCACCCAGGTCGCTAAGGGCTTCGGTGGGGCAGAGGCCCTTCAGACCCTGGCCGGGCCAGCCGGCCAGAGCTTACTGGCCAGAGACTACACACCAGACCAACTTACCCAGGTCGCTATGCGCGACAATGGGTCAAAGGCCCTTCAGACCTTGGCCGAGCCAACCGTCCAGCGCTTACTGGTTAGAGACTACACACGAGAACAACTCACCCGGGTCGCTAAGGGCAATGGGTCAAAGGCCCTTCAGACCTTGGCTGAGTCAACCGGCCAGAGCTTACTGGACAGGGGCTACACACCAGACCTACTCACCCCTATCGCTGAGTTCTACGATGGGGTAAAGACCCTTCAGAACTTGGCGGGGCCAGTCAGCCAGAGCTTACAGGACAGAGGCTATACACAAACTCAGCTCACCCAGATCGCTAAGCAAAGAGATGGGTTACAATTCCTTCAGACTTTGGTCGGGCCAACCGGCCAACGCTTACTGAGCATAGGCTACACACCAGACCAACTCACCCAGATCGCTGAGCGTTACAATGTATCACTGGAGACCTTTCAGACCTTGGCCGGGTCAACTGGCCAGAGCTTACAGGGTAGAGGCTACACACCAGACCAACTCACCCAGGTCGCTAAGTACAATGCACAGGCCCTTCAGACCCTGGCCGGGCCAACTGGCCAGCGCTTACTGGGCAGAGGCTACACACCAGATCAACTCACCCAGATCGCTGAGCATTCCGATGTGTCACAGAAGACCCTTCAGACTTTGGCCGGGCCAGCCGGCCAGCGCTTACTGGTCAGAGACTACACACGAGACCAACTCACCCAGATCGCTAAAGGTTTCTCGGGGGCAAAGACCCTTCAGAACTTGGCCGGGCCAACTGGCCAGCGCTTACTGGGCAGAGGCTACACACCAGACCAACTCACCCAGATCGCTGAGCATTGCCATCTGTCACAGGAGACCCTTCAGACCCTGGCCGGGCCAGCCGGCCAGCGCTTACTGGGCAGAGGCTACACACTAGACCAACTCACCCAGATCGCTATAAGTTTTGGGAGGGAAAAGGCCTTTCATACCTTGGCTGGGTCAACCGGCCAGAGCTTGCTGGACAAAGGCTATACATCAGACCAACTCACCCAGATCGCTAAAGGTTACGGGGGGGTAAAGACCCTTCAGACCTTGGCCGGGCCAAACGGCCAGAGAGGTGGCGGAAATTGACCCACCTGAGCCACAGTTGCCGCTTTTTTTAGGTTTAATGGTGATTTGAAAAACAGTTTTATCCCCCTATTGGGGGCTTCGCTGAATCAGGCAAGCTAACAAGCATTCTATTTCATTTGTCGATTTCTTATAGCGTGATTACTGCGGCCTGAGCTTATCGAGAAACTCCGTTTTTGCAGCCACATGGCGCAACACATTAACGATGCTCATCGCATCACGCTTTTGAACCCAAAGATTGCAGAGCCTTATTGGGATCGGCCGAGTTTGCTCTAGTATTTTTAGCCCAGGTATTTTTAGCATCTATAATGTCTATATTCGTCATTATTTTTAATACGATACTGCTCCATATGATTTTTTCGTAAGACATTCAGTAATTTATACAAGTAAACTTATTATGGAATTTGCCCCCATACCGAGCGATGATGCAGATAGATTAATCTCCCTTGAGCGCATGAATATAATTGCGGTTCCGCGAGAGGCGGATTTTGATCGAATTACAAGACTAGTGAAGGCATTCTTAGACGTCGATGCCTGTCTTATAACTGCTGTTGGTAAGGAAAAGGTTTGGACGAGGTCATGTACAGGTGCTGAAGCCTCTGAGCTTCCCAGAAATACCTCCATGTGCGGTCATACTGTAGCTGCTGCTGATCTATTTATCATAGAGGATACCCTCAAGGATGATAGGTTTTTTGATAGTCCGCTAGTAACCGGCTCTGCCAATATTCGATTTTATGCAGGTATGCCGATTAGAAATTCAGAGGGCCATATAGCGGGTACGCTTTGTATATTTGATAATAAACCGAGGGAATTGGATATCTATCAGCAATCCATCTTACGTGATTTTGCGTCGTTCGTTGAAATGGCCGAACGAGCAAGAAATTTAGGCCACAGCCAATCTCAACTATTAAGCCAACTGAAGGTTGCTAAGAGGCAAGCCCTGATTGATCCACTCTCGAAATTGTGGAATAGAGCAGGATTGGATAAGCTAATGGCATCGGAATTAGCATTAGCCAAAAGCAATAATGAATCGATGGCAGTTTTGATGATCGACCTCGATCATTTCAAAGTGATTAACGATACTTATGGGCATGCTGAAGGTGACAATGCGATTAGGCTGGCAGCGCAAATTCTTGAATCAGGTGTGAGAGGTTCTGATATTGTCGCACGTTTTGGGGGAGAAGAATTTACCATATTAATCCGGGGTATAAGCCAAGATAGTGTTGAGCAAATTGGAAAAAATATACTCTCTTTATTTAACGAAAAAGCAATTTTGCTACTCGACGATGGGAAACAACATAGATTCACTGCAAGTATCGGAATATCTCATGCCCCGGCTCTTACAGAAAATACCCAATGCGAAGAAATTCTATGCCACGCTGATAATGCTGTGTACAAAGCGAAAGAGAAAGGTCGTAATTGTGTTGTTATCCAGAAGTATCCTCCTACTGAATAAAAGCAATAGATAGGGTGTTCGATCAAGACGAAATTTTTATTCACCATTCGTTATTCTGCAACAACGAATGGTGAGCAGTAAAATACGTTTGATTAATTGCCACACACTATAAGCGGTTATTCATTGCATTCCGTTTCTACTCTCAACTACCTCTCAGGATGCGCCGCATAAGGCTTCGCACTTAAATTTTAATAATTTTGTCCAGAATTTAAATGCGTATATCCCTTCTTTATTTACAATCAAATCTGTAAATATAAAGGACGAAGGAAAGGACTTATGAAAATTTGGGTTACGATGGCGTCAAGTATCCAATCATATCTAATACGCACTTGGGCTCGCGTGTTTGCTCTGTTGTTACTTATTTGGCCGAGTAACGTATTGGCTCTGACATTCGAATTCATCAACAGCCAGGTTATGCCTCTATCGCAGCAAGAAATGCACGCGTTAAAGCGAGCCGGTGAGTTATGGAGTAGTAAATTCACAGATCCGATCACCATCAAGATCTATGTCGAATGGCAGAAAAAAGAGTTTTTTGTTGCTGATGAAATTCTTGCTTCTGTACAAATTGGGCGTACTACGGCTCCGGTACGTATGGTAAAAGATACTCTGCTGGCAGAGGCAAATAATAATGAGTACAGCCTTTTGTCAGCTTTGCCGACACTGCTACCTGTGTCACATACAAGTACACGGGCGAAAAAGGTAAGTTTAACTTTAGCCAATGCCAAAGCGCTTGGCATTACCCCCGCGAATGATCCCCGTTTTGGCGCGGCTTTAAAGCATAACGCTGATGCGCATGTGAGCTTTAACGAGAAACACCGTCACCTATTCTTTTATGATCAAAACTTGGTTACACCCGGGAAATACGACTTTACCGGTGTTGTCGCTCATGAAATAGGTCATGCACTGGGGTTTACCAGCATTGTGGATATTCAGGCGATGAATCCTGGTGTGGTACTCAAGCCTATGTTGTTGGATATGTTTCGGTTTAATGGGGCTATGGTGTATCCATCTCTTACCTTTGATACACGCCAGACCACTCCAAACTTCGCACAGTTTCACGATGAAAAGCTGACGAAGGTATTTTTCGGCTCTGGCTTGGATATCTTCGATCCAAACCATTGTCTCATGCCGGATCGGCGCTGCTCAGCAAGTCACTGGGCCGATACTACTGGCAATCTTATGACATCAGCCAAAAAGGGTAAGCTTATGACTCTAGAATCAGACGATATCCATGCCATTGATCGTCTCGGTGTAGATACCTACTGGCGTAATGGTATTCCTGTGATTAATGCAAGAGCCGAATTTTATGATGTCGGAGGGACTTTCCCTGATTATGACAGAGATAAGTTCTCAACAAACACCAAAGCCCCATCTTTTGGTGAAGTGATTCCTACATTCACAGCACCACCCACTCATGCATTTCATATTAGTTTTGATGGCCATGCAGGTGCAGGATACGCGGTATTTGTTCCAAGAATTAAAAATACACGAGTAGAAGCGGTTAACTTTCATTCCAAGCAGATGCAACATGAATTGGAAGGCCAGTGGGAAGCGGAATCGTCAGTCGAGAGTATGAAATATTTTCCTGCACACCTTGCACATTTTTATTTTCAATCAAACAACAGTTCCTATCGTTTCAATTTTATCAGTACCTTTTCCGACTACGGGTCGGTATTTGACCCTGAATTAGGTGAGTATGGCGGTTTTCGTATAAGTGGATTTTTAGACGGTGAATTAGATGGCGTTTTTTCCGAACCGCGTTTTCATAAGAAGGAGCAAGATGATGATTACCGGGGAGATTATGACGCGTCTATTACTATACTATTACTCTTACAGGAGCCCCATGATATCCGTGCTGGCATTAGTGGGGCACCTTTTGCTATTAAATGGCCAGATAAAAAAAGAGTACAAGACAATATTATACACCTTATCGATCCGGCCGCTTTTGGAGCACCTTCAGGATACAATAACTCCGCATCTTACAAAGAAGCTTGGATTATGCGAGTTAAGCAGCTAGATGGTGATACCGAGCCAGGCCGGGATATTGCTCTTTAAATCACCTTCTCATCCTTAATCCAACTTATTAAAATATTTATCAACAGCTGGCGGCGCGAATAAAAATAAACTGCGCCCCGGCTGTTAACAACAAACACTGTTTTATAATCTCGTTAATAACTCTCTTAAGGATATCAACACTCACAGGCGCAAAAATCGTCTGGATTATTAATACTTATGTCCTAATATTAAATGCGTTATTTTCTCTGAGTAATACAATTTCTTACGCACATTGATGTTCGATAGGCAAATCTTAATTAACAAGGAAATAACGATGAAAATAAAACTACTTATAATAACCATTCTTTTACTTACGATGCATTCAGCAGCTGCTCAGATAATGCAATGGCGCGGTTCTGTAACATTTGCCAATGGCTCAAGTACTATCCCAGTAGGGTTTTCAGGGCCTACATATAAAGATTGTGAGGCGCAACGAAGTTTTACAAAATCCATGTACGGCCCTCCTTTCACCATTGTAAATGAAACAGCATGTATTTCTTTTCCTTATATCGATCTCGACAAACTTAAATATATTAAAAAACCAAAAATATATGTACCACCTAAAATAGGCCCTTTATGCCTATCCTGTCCATATTTGAATCATGAGTTGTTTAGGTCGATCTATCCTAATGAAGCGGAACGATTTATTAAGCTTATGGATCAGTATCGTATAGAGGAATATAACAAAGCGTTTAAAGAACTTAACTCTCAGTATGATATGGAAGGTTTTAGTAAAGACATAAATATTCTTGAGAGAGAAATAAACCGAGGAATCGGCCAGTAGAGATTTACTTAGTAGGTGATTATTCATGGACGTTATATTGGCATGGATGCCAATCTATTTTAGCCTTACAGATAAAAGTAAAAATGATAACCCTATAAAGAAAATTGTCTGAATTATAAATATGTATGTCTCATTATTAAATGCACTATTTTTCGTAAATAATACAATTTTTTTAGCGTATATCAAGTGTCAAAATTTACTATTCTACGCATATTTACATTCCATAGATCAATCGTAATTAACAAGGAAATAGTGATGAAAATAAAGTTATTTGTAGCAACCATCCTGTTATTTTTTATGCATTCAGCAACTGCCGAATTAATGATATGGCGCGGGTCCGTAACATTTTCTGATGGCGCAAATACTATTGAAGAAAATTTTTCAGGACCCACCTATACTGCCTGTGAGGCGCAACGAGCTTCTAGAAAATCTATGCACTTCCTTCCTTTCTCGGTCATAAGTGAAACGATATGTTATTCTAATTTTAGTGTAGGTTCAGATAACCTTATTGTTAATGAGCCAATAGGATATGAGCCACCCAAACCAGGCCCTCTGTGTACCTCTTGTCCCTACTTCAATACTAAACTTTTTGAATTAGTTTACCCTGGTGAATCTGAAAGATTTACTAGGCTTATGGATGATTATCGAATACAAGAATATAACGAAGCACTTAAAGACCTTAATTCTCAGTATGACCTGGATGGTTTCAGCAGGAAAATGCATGCGCTTGAGAAGGAAATAGTAAAATAATTATAACAATAATAATTGATTTCTTAGGTAATTATTAAATGGAATTACGCCGACAAGGATGCCGCCTTTTTTGAATAAATTGGTAAAAAATATAGTAACAATACGGAGAAAATTGTTATGAAGAAATATACATTGATAGGTTGTATTTTTTTATTCGCCATTACGCAATTAAGTTTTGCTACTGAGCAGAATAATATTATTCCCAATGCACTTGCTATTGTCACTGGTGACAAAGGTAATGGCGAAGTAATTAATGAAATAGCTGAGCAATACGGGTTTTCTATCGAGTCAAAAACTCAAAACCTTTACAGTCTTTACAGTCACAAACTACGCGAGCGAGGCGAGTTAGAAAAAATTGCAGCGGAGATTAAAGAAGTATCGCAAAAGCGACGAAGCCTAATACGAGAAGTTGGCTTACTAGCCTATGATGGAGCAAAGGATAATCATATGCTTATCCCAATGCAGCTTATTGTCGAATTTAACAAGGAAATGTCTGCTAAGGATATTCAATCACTTAATAATGAATTGGGTGTAAAAGTCGTACGTCAACCACTAAAAATAACACCCAACCAATATATTGTGTCGATTCCAGCAGGCAGAGAAGGTGTGATGGCACTTAGTCAGCAATATCTGAAAACCGGTGTCGTTGAATATGCACACCCTAATTATTGGAAGGTTGAAATTCCCTTTCAAACTATACCGGCTGATCCACTTTTTAACGAACAATGGCACCATCGCAATACCGGACAATTGGGTGGTTTACTGGATGCGGATGCAGATACATCCTGGGCTTGGGATTTTGGTCTAGGCTCAGGCAACATTGTTGTAGCGGTGTTTGATGATGGGTCTGATATTAATCACGAAGATCTAAGACCGAATTTGTACACTAACCCAGGCGAAATTCCTGGCAATGGCGTAGATGATGATGGTAACGGTTTTGTTGACGATGTTAACGGATGGGATTTTGCTGGTGGCGATAATAACCCAAGTCCTCAAGGTACTGAAAGCCACGGTACGGCAGTGAGTGGTGTCGCCATAGCCCGAGGTGATAACTCGCGAGGTGTCGCTGGCGCATGTCCACAATGCCGATGGATGCCATTACGTCGAAGCTACGGAGGTTTTCCAGATTCTGGGCGCATCGCTGCTTTTAACTACGTAGCAATGATGAATGTAGATATTATGAATAATAGCTGGGGACATACCTTCCCTTCGGGTACTGTTTCTGCAGGCCTAACAACGGCAATAAATAATGCTAACGCCAGTGGTGTGACGATCTTTTTTGCTGCGGGTAATGGTAACTCTAGTGGTTGGTGTAACGCCTCTTACCCTTCGCTAAATAGTGTTGTCGCTGTTTCTAGTTCAACTAACCTAGATCAAAAAGTTACTGCTTCAGCCTGGGGTAACTGCGTGGATATTCTTGCTCCCAGCCATCGCGGTTATTCAGCGCCATTTACAGGCACAAAAAATATTACCACAACGGACCGTTCAGGAAACGCAGGCTATAACTTAAATAGTCCATCATCTACACCTTGTGCGCAGACTGACCCGACGGATCGCGATTATACTCATTGCTTTGGTGGAACATCTTCGGCCAGTCCATTTGCCGCAGGTATTGCTGGATTAATTTTATCAGCTGACAATAGCTTAAATCCAAATCAAGTTGAGAACCTTATTCAAGATACCGCTGACAAAATCGTACCTGATACGGCAAACTATAATACAGATACCGGTGTCAGTGTGACCCATGCTTATGGTCGAACCAATGCTCATGAGGCTGTTCGTGTCGCGAGTTCTAATGCTAATGGGCGCAGTGGAGTCGATATTTTTGTACGTGATAATCGTTTGGATTGGGGAAATACAACAGGGTATCTAGGGCAACAAAAAAGTAATGTGAAATTTGATTCGCCACGTAGCTTTATCGGACACTGGAAAAGTGAAGATGTAAAAGTAGATGCGCCACCGTATCAAACACCTCCAACTGCTGCAACCTTTGATGCCTTTGTGGATGAGAAGCCAAGTCTTGCCCCAGGCGATGTAAACCGTGCTTATGTGAGAGTTCGTAACCGCGGCCACGTTAGCGCGCAAAATGTTAATGTTAAATTAATGTGGACACAATTTGGCACAGCGTTACCAGCACTTAATGCAGATTTTTGGACACAATATCCTAACGATTCATTATTACCATCCAGTCGATGGACATCAATGACCTGCCACGGTACAGGCATGGATCATTGTAACATCGACCAAATCCCCTACTCTGGAGCGAGTGTCGCCGGTACACCGGCAGATGCTGCGCGCATTGCCAGGTTTGATTTTGACGCACCTGACTACGATTCTTCACTTGCTAATCATTACTGTTTATTGGCGGTAGCAGATGCAGATAATGATCCAGTAGATCCCCTTTCTAAAACATTTTTACTAGCCGATACCATCACACCCAACGACAATAATGTCACTCATAGAAATTACCATAACCTAGATACATCCGTCGCTGAAGATGGTAACTTCCGCTTCTTTGTTCGCAACCCCACCCGACGGGTAATCAACACTTGGTTAGCGGTAAATCTCGACCCACGGCTACAAGAGTTAGTAGAAATCAAAACCGAAGGCTTCGACTGGCAACAACCTTTCAAAATGGAGCCTGGCGAAGAGATCTTGGTGGATTTATACCTTCATGCAAGATCAAGAGAAGTGATGGGTGATATTGACGTTGCACAAATGGTGAAAGGTGAGAAGGGGATTGAAACACTGGGTGGCCTCACTATTGGAGTTATCAACAGTAAGTTACAAGCAGAAAGAAATAAAATAAAAATAAAATAATGAATTGCCGGCGTACGCGCCGGCATGTCGTAAATTTAAAATATATGGCTCAGCTTAAAGACATAATAAAAAACGACTTAGTTTTGCCAGTAGAAGCTGTTTAGTGAATTACTGTAATGTAAAAATTGGAGGATGAACACATGTATTTACAAGCTCGTGCTCGAAGAATTGAACTTAGAACCGGAAGGTTTAATATCGACAATGGAATGAAGGCGTGTTTGGAAAGAACACTTCAAGCTATACCAGGGGCTCACCTTGATTGTCTACAGTATATACAAATCCGAGATCGCAATGACTACGCGGGGGGTAGCACTAACCGCGCAAGGAACATATGGCCGACAACAAGGCCTGGCAGTCGAAATTATTGGATCATGTTAGATATTGATAGTTTCGACCCTGTACAAAGACCCATTAATAATCGACCCAATGGCCTTCATTACACACTTTTACACGAGATAGGCCATGTGGTTGATTGGTCGACAAATAATTTTAGATGGATTAGGCGCAATGATAGAGTGGGCTACCATTTGATAAACGCACGACATCACTCTAGTCGGTTTACTAATCATTCACAGGAAAAATTCGCCGATACATATGCTGACTTGTTCTTTTATCCGCGGGGCAGAAACCAACAGAGAGATCGTTGTATAGAAGTAATTCTAAATTCACCAGCATTTACTGACCTTCTATCCTTTGTACGCTTACCAAACGGTTGGCATTTATCTCCTGCAAATCATTAGCGCTTATTAGTAAGGCAGTAAAGTATGAGAAATATCCATACATTATCTTGCAAATCTAGCCTATTTTACGAACTTCATGCTTGGGCGTTTATATTTAAATAATCCAGTATATGATGCAATTGATAATACCTTAAATAAAAAGAATGAATGGAAAGATAATATTGTGGCTAACTTAAATTAAAAACCCATGTCTATTTAAATATTTGGTCAATTATATTATTTTATAATTGACTACATTAAAGTGACTGAGGGAATAGTTCTTCTGACTGCTTGGCACAAAAGTTAACATCTCGTCAATAAAATTTCCATTTAGGTTTAATTGCATCATTTTCTTATTAAAACAACTATTTATTATTTAAAAAATGAAGCATAAAACTCATGGGCTTTACTATTATCGTTCGTCGGTGTTTTTCTGATGTTAGTATTTGGCGTTTAGACAATTGTACTAAGTATAAAAAAGAGTCGTTCACGATACGCCATTATTCATAGATAAATTCTACAAAATAAAATAAGCATTCCATACACTATTATCTTGAGTGCATCATTATTCTTAATATCGCGTTTTTGGAAAAATAATTTTATAAAAATGCTATAAAATTAGCATCTATTTTGTCACTTTAAAACTTCTTGATAACGAACTAGTTATGATAATGTTTTAGATATCGGCAAATGCTGACAAAAAAATAATAATTAAAGTCTCATCTCAAAAAATATGAAATGGAAGTAATCTGCATGGAATTATCAGTTTAAAAGTTAAATAAGAACACCTGCTAGAACATGTTAAAACGGTAATGTCATCAAGTTATCTGCTTTTTGCCTGTGCCTGCGAAAAGCTTTTATTCATAAAAAAAGAGGATTTTAAAGAGTGAATACGCTTTTACACGATATAACATCGCAGCATTTTTTTCTCTTGTCGCGAAAGAAATACGCCACAATAAAAAACTTATGTGCGGTTGCAGGATTGTTATTTGCCCACGCGAGCAATGCCACAGTGAGCACCCAACAAATTCCTTTACCACCCGACTCAAACGAGCCAGAATCCATATGTGGCAGCACCATTGACTACCAAGATGTTGAGCAATACGACGGTACTTTGGGGCCATCCATCGCTTTTGTTAATCAACACCAAGGCCCCGTTGGTCAATTGCAATGGGATAATAATTTATCGGCCATCTACAATGATCCAGGTAACGTGCAAAACGTTCGCTGGTGTTCTGGCACCTTAATTTCAGCGAATTTATTTTTAACCGCCGGTCATTGTTTTGATGTACAAAACAATGATGGTTTTGGCTGGGATTTTCCCATTGATAATGCAACCGGTGACGAAATTACACCTCAGGTCGCTGCGCAGCGAATGCACGTGAATTTTAACTATCAAGAAGACCCTAACGGAAACCTGCGTACGGCAACTGTAGTGGATGTTGTGGCCATGCACGAATACCGCTTAAACGGTTTGGACTATGCCGTACTCGAGCTCGTCGGCAGTCCCGGCAACCAATTTGGCTCAACCGCTATTTCCACCAATGCTCCAGCTGTCGGCGATGAGCTGAGTATTATTCAACACCCAGCAGGTATCCCAAAAGTTATTGAGGCTGGCAATTATGAAGGACTCGCGACGAGCGGCGGTCTGACAGGCTATATGCGCTATTCCGACCTCGACACACAAGGTGGCTCCTCCGGCTCAGGTATACTCAATGAATTTGGTGCTATCGTTGGCGTTCACACCAACGCAGGATGCAGCGCGACCGGTGGTGCAAACCATGGTGTACCGATGGATGTGATTGTTGCTGCATCACCCATTTTAACCGACATCCTCGACGACGCACTCTACGATTTCGGTGACGTTAATTTGTGGGTTGCTAGCTATGGCCAAAATGCCGGCGGCTGGAGAACAGATCGACATCCAAGAATGATGGCGGATGTTAATGGCGATGGTTACGAAGACATTGTCGGCTTCGGTAATGCGGGAGCTTATGTGTCCCTGTCCACAGGTGTGGGCTTTACTAGCCCCAGCCTTTGGGTTGGCAGTTACGGTTACAACGCCGGCGGCTGGCGTGTGGAGCAACACCCGCGGATAATGGCGGATGTCAACGGTGACGGACTGGCTGACATCGTCGGCTTCGGCAACGCAGGTGCCTATGTCTCATTATCCACTGGGTCAAATTTTACCGCACCCGCATTGTGGGTCGGTAGTTACGGTTACAATGCCGGCGGTTGGCGAGTGGGTCTGCATCCTCGCGAGATGGCGGATGTGAATGGCGATGGACGTGCAGACATTGTTGGCTTTGGTAATGCCGGGGTTTATGTCTCACTATCAACGGGATCCGGATTTACTAACCCATCACTATGGGTTGGCAGTTACGGTTACAATGCCGGCGGCTGGCGAGTAGATAGACACCCCAGAATCCTGGCCGATGTGGATAACGACGGACGCGATGATATCGTTGGTTTTGGCAATGCGGGGGCTTATGTTTCGCTTTCCACAGGTTCTGGGTTTTCAGCTCCCTCGTTATGGATTGGCAGTTACGGTTACAACGCTGGTGGCTGGCGAGTGGATCAACATCCGCGTGTGATTACTGACGTGAATGGAGATGGACTCAAAGATATTGTGGGCTTCGGCAACGCTGGTGCTTATGTTTCATTATCCAGCGGCTTCAACTTCTCGAGTCCTAGCCTATGGGTTGGCAGTTATGGCTATAATGCTGGAGGCTGGCGAGTGGATCGACACCCAAGAATACTCGCCGACGTTAACGGTGACAATCGCGACGATATCGTGGGCTTTGGCAATGCCGGCGCGTATGTCTCACTGTCAACGGGCTTCGGCTTTACATCACCACAACTAGGACGAAATAGCTTTGGCTACAACGCCGGTGGCTGGCGAGTTGATTTACACCCGCGCTTTATGTCGGACGTGAACGGGGATAGCAAAGCGGATATCGTCGGCTTTGGTAATGCGGGGGCTTCTGTTTCGTTGAGTAATTTTCCCTAATACTTTCACATAAGAGTTATTGGCGGGCGAGCGGCGATGCTGCTTGCTCGCTTAATATTGAGCCACTGTTATAAAAATTCTCTTCTCCCAGACTGCACCAATCCGAACTCATCGAGTTTTGGGCCAAATATCTACAAAAGTGGAATGATGTGAAATAACAAACAAGGAGCACCATGCGATTTACTATTTTACTTATTTGTCTTGCTTCAATGAACACTTTTTCACTGGAATGTATTCAGAAAGAAGAAACACCAGAGTTAGCTTGGGAAGATGCTCACAACGTGTTTATTGGATTTCTGATTCAAGCTGAATATACACGTCATCAAAATGGATCATCTGAAATAACGTATAAGTTCAAAGTTGAAAAAAATCTAAAGGGTGACTCTAGTTCAGTATTGATTGCTCGCACAGAAGGAGCCGAATACCAGATCTTTCAACTAGGGCAAATCTATGCTGTGTTTACTGATTCTCTAGATAAGATAGATTTATGTGATCCCAATTATGAATTCCACTATAATTGGGAAACAGGTGTAAACTATGGAAATTCAAAAAGAGAAAAAGATCTGATAAATTCTCTGATTAGACTAAGTGATGAAAATCTTTAACAAGGCAATCAACTTAGTATTTGGGCGTTTGAAAATTTGATAGAGGATTGAAATAAAAATGTCGGACTACCCTGAAGCACTTGATCATATGCTGGCTGCATGGAATGAACCTGACCTTACAAAAGTCCGAGGTTATCTCGAAAAGGCACTTAGTGCTGATATTCGATTTGTTGATCCCACCATAGATGTGACGGGGATTGACGGTTTTGAGGGTAATGTCCATGATGTCAAATCAAAAATTCCAGGAGCCGTATACTCTCGTACCAGTGGTCTGGATTCTCAGCATGGGTTTTATCGCTACCACTGGGCAATCCATCTAAATAATACATTAATTCTCTCTGGGTTCGATGTGGTAGAGATAAATGAAGAAAAGAAAATATCATGTGTCATTGGATTTTTCGGTGATATCCCTGAAAATTAAGGCCACCAATACATTTGGTAGCTATCTAAAGTCTAATTTGATTTTGTAAAAAATTTCAAATTCGAAAAAGTAGTAGTAACTACCAATAATGATAAAGCTTTCACGAACTTTAAATGGAGCTTTATGAGTTATAATAACGACTGCGAATACATATCCCTAATTCCTAGATTAAATATTAAAGTACAGGAAGAAAGTGTTATTCATATCAAGATGTTGATAACAGTATTGTCTCCCAAAGTTATGATCAAAGAAATAAATTTTTTATTTCAAGGAAAGTACCCACTGGTACCTAACTTTTTATGGCCCATAACAGGCTAGTTAACTACGGACTTTAACTATTTATAACATCAACTCCTTCAAAAACTTGACGCTTTTGCCGTTGGTACTCAGAAGGCGAGCAACCATAGCGTGCTGCAAATGCGGTACTAAAATAGCTCTGAGAGGAAAAGCCTACATCAAGTGCTACGTTAGTAATACTTGCTCCATCAGCTAACATATCGGCGCCTTTTTTCAGTCGAAAGTTGCGAACACATGCAGGGATTGTTTCGTTTGTGAGTGCCTTCACTTTGCGTTGTAATTGTTTTTCTGTAATTGCTAAGGCACCACTAATCACTTTTGCGTTAACTTGATTTTCATAGAAATTATCTTCCAGATAGCGATATAGATTATCTAGAAACACTTGATCTCTCTGACTAAAACAGCTGCGTTCGCAATCACTTTTATCATTGTCTGCTTCTCGATGTTCAATTTTTGATGTTATCGCTTTGAGACTAAAACGCTGGGAGAGAAGATGGCGAATACTCAAAATATTATCGCAACGTATTAGTAACTCTTCGGCATCGAAGGGTTTTTCAATATATTCGTCTACATTTTTGCGCCAAGCTGCGTGCCGCGTTTCCGGGTCGCCTTTGGCAGTTAGTAAAATAATGGGGATATGTGATGTGAGTTGGTTGCCTTTTATGGTTGCGGCAAGATCGAGGCCATTAGTACGGGGCATCATCACATCACTAATAATTAAATCTGGAATCTCCTTGATTGCTAATTCAATACCCTGTTGGCCATCGCAGGCATAGAGACAATGGTAATGGCGATTGAGATAGTGGCCAATGTAAGTACGCATGTCCTCATTATCCTCCACAATGAGTGCGGTACCTTGTTTCTCGATAACTGTTTCTGGTTCGGTAGAAAATTGTTCTTCATTATTGGGAGGCGTTATTTGTGTCAATACTGCAAATTCATTTTCACATGCGGTGGATTGTAATCGAAGCTGAGTACACGTGCTTGTCGATGTAGCTGCAGGGAAAATCAAAGTGAACGTACTTCCCTGGTTAGGTTCACTTTCAACCTCTATCTTACCGCTATAGCATTCCACTAACTCTTTAACTAGTGCTAGACCAATACCGGCACCGGGCACAGGTTTGTCTAAATGGTTTTCCAAACGTGTAAAACGCTCAAAGATTCTAGGCTGTTGATCTTTCTCCATGCCAATACCACTATCACTAACAGATATAGTTACCATATTATCATTGACTTCGCCAATAACATGAACTTCACCACCTTGCGGTGTATATTTGAGTGCATTTGATAGTAGATTGATAATAATTTTTTCCAAAGCTTCTGGCGATATCACTATCCATATATCTGTGTTTAGTTGTGTAGTGCAAGTAATTTTATGTTCATCAAACAGGGGAGACATACTAGTCAGCAAAAATCTTACCACCGCGCTCGCTTCGATAGGCTCTTCTATCGTCTCTGTCTGCATATCAATACGAGCTAAATCAAGTAACTGATCTACCATTCGTAAAAGGCGAGTTGCATTTTGATGGATGCGATGAAGTGTCAATTGAGTATTTCCGTCGCTTGTACCAGCAGCTAGCTGTTTTAAAGGGCCCATAATTAGAGTGAGTGGCGTTCTAAATTCATGTGAAACAGAAGAAAATAAAAAATTCTTCCGCTCCAACAACGTTTCTTTTTGCTTGAGGAGTTCAGAGATTGCCAAGTTTTTATGTTGAATTTCTTGTGTGCGTTCAACGATTTTTTGTTCAAGTAATGTGGCTTTTATGCTTATTGCCCGTGCCCTAAATATTAAAAACCCAACAATCAAAATTGACAGACTTAATAAGATAACAAAATTACGTATGAATTGTTGACGCTTAATATTGCTTTCGTAAAGAGCGTTTTGTCCTTGCAAAATTGCCAATTCTTTGGCTGTTTTCTCGGAATCAAATTCCGCCTGCAATCTGGCAACATAATCAGTGTTTTTCTTACTACTTAGCTCATCGTGAATACGAAAGAAGCTTTCGTATGCCGCCAGCGCTGGGGCATAGAGGCCTTTTTGTTTATATATTTCGTAGAGTAAATAATGCGCTTTTTTAATGTTGTTACGTCCTTTTTTCTCTTCGGAAAGTGTTAAAAACTCCTGTGCATAAGCTAACGCATCATTCAATTGATTCTTTTGTAGATGAGCACGAGCATAACCTTGGGCAAGGTATATATCGATTTCGATACTGTTAAACTGACGGACCAAATTTTTAGTACGCTCAAAGAAGTCAAACGCTGTGTCAGGATTATTTAAATGCAGTTGAGCAGTACCTGTGTTAACCAGTAACAACGCTTTTTCTTGTGGCGCTTCAATATCTTTTAGTACGCTCAAACCGGAATCTAAGGATTGAATTGCGTTCTGATAATCGCCTTTTATGACTTGAATTTCACTAATATTATTGTAAGCAAGAGCAACGCCGACTAAGTTCCCGGCTTTTAACTTTAAATCTAGACTGCGCTGATAAAAAGCCAAGGCCTTGTCATAATTCTCTAACATCTGATGGAGTATGCCAAGATTACTAATAGGACGGGAAAGCTGCTCATTATCACCTACACGTTCTGCATAATCGATCGCCTTTAAGTAAAATTGAATCGCTTTATTGTAGTGACCCTGAATTTCTTCAAGTACGCCCAGGTTATTTAATGCAGGAGACATCTCTTTATAGGCGCCGGCTTGTTCGCGCAACTTTAATGAGGCCTCAAAATGCTTTTTAGCTTCATCGAGATTACCACGATACCAGCTTAGAGCACCCAGGGTATTAAGGGCGCGCGCTTGTTCAAGTACTAGTGTGTGGTTGGCTGCCATATGCAGGGCTTGTTCAGCATGACTAACTGTCTTCTCGTACTCACGTTTTTGGAGGTGTGCAATTGCTAACGTGTTCATAACGCTGACATATGTCGGGTTGTGTGGTGTCTTTTGGAGTTGTGTCAGTGCAATTCGTGCATAACGCAGCGCTTGATCCGCATCGGATTGCCGGAGAGCCAGGGCAATTTCAGCAGCAACTTTCGCACGCTTTATATCGCGGCTGTCGGTAAGACGTGATTTTAGGTTTTCTAATGTCTCCTCAGCATGTACTTGAAGACAAAGAAGAAAAATAAAAAAAATTAGAAAAGAAGTATTTTTGGCGCGGCAATTAACATTTCCCTTTAAGTACATGGCTATTCCATAAAATTTCCCATAATAGGCATATGATATTAATATCCTGGGTGCTATCCATCAACAGTTTCTATATGCTTGTTTCCTATAATTGTGAAGATAGTAGCGTAGAAACTTGCTTAGCTAGACATATTAAGGGTGCCCTGCCCCTTCGTCGCATAAAAAATACTACTGAAAATGGTGCTTGGCACATTTTTCAACATTAAAATGAAGAATTATTTATACCACTACAAATAAAAATAAAAGTGAAATAAAGCACCCTTTATAAAGGCGCTTATAAATTGCAGAAACATTAGGACTGCTGATATATTAACCCGACTCAAATCCAATATAAACTTGTTTAAAAGGATGTTTTATATGTCAGTTTCTCTTCCTACAACCCCCGGTGGGCCATTTATTGGCGGCTTCCGCATTCCGATTCGGCACTTAAAACAAAAACATGACAATGATTGTTGGGCTACGTGTTTAGCAATGATTTTCCGCTGGAGAGGTGTCGCTATTACCTCTGACGAAATATTTACAAGAGCGCCAGAATTTATACCCGGTGGCTATCAATATGGCCAACAAGCCACGAATGCAGAAGCTAATCGAGTTGCAAAAAAATTGACAGATGGGGCTATCTCCTTTTCTCCAATCGATAATCCAAAATCAAAAAATGCCGATTATTGGATGCAACATCTAAATAAATATAAACCTGTGTTAACGTCAATTAACAACCATGCTCGTGTACTTGTAGGATACAATGGAGCGGGTCAGCTATTAATACTAGACCCTGATCCAAGGAAAGATTCTAACCAACAACCTGAAATCATTGGTATTGGTGTTATGCAAAGGCTCTTAATGTCAGCCTGGGTGATGGATTAAATACTAATCATAATAACAAAACACAAAGACGACTAGATGAAAATACTCTTTTTATGCCGTGTATTATTTCTTCGTAAGAAGAATATTTATGCTTTTATTTATTGTTTATAAAGAAAGATACAATAATAGAATTGCCCACTGTACTGTCTACCTTATGTTTTGTCTCTTTAAAAGAGCCGAATATTAAAATACAATCGACTGTCTTAGGGAGCTAACACAGTTGATGTAGCTTCTGTAATTAAACTATAAATAATTCGGTTGTCACTTTAAGCAATTATTTGTTCTGTAGTATGGTGATGATATTTATTATAGCCAAGTAATAAATAGTTTAGCTCCAACAAACCACTCAATGTTTTCAGAGATGTATTAACACAAAAGTATTCTTATCTAAATATGAAAATAATCCGATTAACCACCAAAATACATTTATATTTATGTCTATGAAATCTAAGCTTATAGATATTTCTGGAATTGGACTTTGTTCTTCTATGGGAGGATATCAAGATGCTTGTGCAGCATATCGAGCAGGGTTGAATCGTTTTAGTGGCCATGAGTTTATGAAACTAATGTTTGCTGGTGAAGAAGAACCAGCTCCACTTACGGTTGCTGGGGTATCCACCCTTTATGGGTATGAAAGTATCGGACGCACAATTAAATTGTTTCAACAGGCCTATAAGGACTTGCTGAATAATAGAAAAAAACCGTTGCCAGAAAAATTTTCGATATTGATAGCACTACCAGAGCCAGAAGAGAGAGAAATCGAGCTAGACGTACCCTGGTATGCCAATAGAACGGAAAAGCTAAAGTCCTACATGGATACTTTGCTCCCCACCCTGTTTAAGCAGTTGAGTCCTACATTCAGCGAAATGCCATTTCAAATTGTTTTTGGTGACCGCCTAGCCTTTCCGCGTATTCTACAAAAAGCGCAGGATGCATTGGAAAGTGAAGATACTGAGCACTGTCTACTCTTTATTGCAGATAGCTTACTCGGCAAAGAGGACTTAGATTTTCAGCTTGAACACAATATGATCAAAACTGCGGATAACCCTGTGGGATATATTCCAGGAGAGGGAGCAGCGATGCTTCTAGTGAGCACTGCAACCGAGCGCAGTAATGTGTCAATGTCGGTGCATGTACTTATGGATAAAACAACTTTTGATTATGATGACGAAGCAGCTGAACGGGAATCTTGGATGGGTAAAAAACTCTTTGCTCTATATGAACAGTGTTTACCAAAAGAAATGGAAGCTTATCCTGAGTTTATTATTGACCTAAACGGTCAAGAGCATCGTGCACAGGAATATGGTATGTTGCAGGTTATGCTTAAGAGTCGTTACCCTGATATACCATTGCCAACAGAGCAAGTTCCCGCTTTAGGATTTGGTGAGTTAGGTGCTATGGCAGGACCAATCGGGTTAGCAATTATTCTTGCTAGTATTGAACGAAAATATGCTAAACAACGACATTTTATCATAAGCTTATCCGAAGATAGTGGCCGACGAGCGCTGATTAAAATAAGTGTTTAGTGAAGAGGGTATTACATGGGCTATGTACAAGACCAATTACAAGAATATGCTGGTAGAAAGAGAATTAGAAAACAAGGAGGGAACCCTGTTAGCCTTCAAGATCTAAAACATAACCTTAGACTAGAAGTAGAGAAATGGGCTAAAGAAGAGAATAAAAAACAAGAGAAAAACCCTCCACCTGAAGACGAAAAAGATAAACAGGAGCATAGTCCATTTTTAGGTGAATTAAAGGCTGTATTGTGGAAAAACTCTCTTTATCGTAAGAATACCGCTGAAGGATTAGATGGTCGAGGAGGTAAAGATAAAGTTTTTAAAGTAGAAAAAAGTTTTATGGAAAAAGCCTATGAAGATTTCCCTAAACTTATCGATGTTTTTGTTGACTATTATCCCTATGGGGCGATGGCATGCAACTTTAACACAGAAGCTAAATACAAGGGCAGTGAAAAGAAGGTAACCAAAAGGGGCGGCGCCACCAGAACCCAAAGTAAAAAGAAAGGTAAAAATGCTAACTGTACGATGCCTTATAAGTGGAACGCCCATCATATGATTCCCGGCAGCGCCTTTTATTCTACCTATGTGGTTGACGGCAACCCTGTAGAAATCTTTACCCAGGAGCAATATTACCTTTTACTAATGTCAGACTACGATGTCAATAATGGCAATAATATGATCCCTCTACCGGACGCTGGGTGGGATTTCTTTCAACCTGTACACAAAATGCTGCTACATCCTTCTGGCCACCCCAATTATACGAGGCATGTCCAAAAAAAACTGAAAGAAATAGCAAAAAAGCTAGATCAAATTAAAGGCGATGCCGACAAACCACACCCGAATGTTAGTGTGAAAGTGGCTAAAGATATAGTTAAAATCGAAAACAAATGTTGGAAGTTACTGCATCAAATCGGCGAAGAAAACGTCACTGCTTATGTAGAAAAACGTAAGGCAGTATTGACTAAAGAGCAGGCTGCTATGGTGGGTGATAAATCCGGCGGCGGAAATTTAATATAATAGAGAGAGAATAAATAATGAAATATTGGGTAATAAAACCGTCAGGCCCCTCTGATGCTGCATACCTTTCAGAGGTATCTTCAAGCATGCCTAAAGCCTATAAATTTGATAAAGGTATTAGCTTGATTGACGAATATCCCGCCGCAGAAAATTGTAAAATTTATTATGACCCAGAATATCCTGAAGGTACTCAGCTGTATGGTTTCTTAGATAATATTAACGATCTTCTTATTGTAAACAAGGAAGTAAAAAAGATATTTGAAGATACAGGAGTTGACAGTATTGAATACTTGCCTATCTGGTTATGCGATCACAAACATGAAGTATCGTCAAAGGATTATTTTATCTGCAATGTTCTGAGCAAGGTAGACATTTTTGATATGGAAGAATCTGAATATGATATGAGTTCTCTAGACGAAAGCCAAATTGATGATGTAGACAACATGGTTGTTGATTATAATGCAGTACCAGAAGATGCCAAAGTCTTCAGAGCATCTAAAATGTTAGTGCAGATTTTTATTAATGATGATGTGAAAGACGCATTAGAAAAAGCGGGTGTTGAAGGCTTTGTGGTGAAAGATGCTGAAGGCTGGAATGGCATCTAGATTACGTCGGGAAGTTGCTATAGCTGGGGAAAGAATATATGTTAGATTTTAATCTTAAAGGTATGCAAACTAGCGCCGAGTTCCAGCTACAGCAATTAGCTAGTGGAATAGTTCTCGCTAGTGACTGGCGGGATTTTCGGGATGAAGTCCGGGAAATTTGTGATTATTTCTTAATACTGTCTGTAGGTTCAATATACATCAATGTTAAGCCGGCAATGTTCTTTGCCAATTTATACCGATGTGCAAATAATTGGCTACGTTTTATCTCCACCAGTCAAGGATATTATAATAAGAAACCCTTACTAACCTATAATGCGCCACTTATGGCAGCAGTTATTGTTGGTAACAATACACAACTTTTCGATATTGCAAAAGTGTTACCACAATCACCTACCCCAAAAATAGAGTATGCTGATAACTTCCACTTAAGCTGGCTTTTTTTATTATTAGCACAAAATAAATGTGTGCTTACTGCAGAAATAGAAACTCATCTCAAAGCTTACGAAAGCGCCTGTGAAGACGCCACCAAACTAGAAATGTTTAAAGTATTACTTGGCTTAGATGAGCTAAGTATGAATGACTTTTGGCCTTTATTTGAGACGGCGTTGTATGAGTATGATGAAGCAATAGAAGTAAAAAGCTCATCTGCCGCTACTTGTATTACACAGTTTATTGCTCATAGATATGTGTGGCTAGAGGGGTTAGCATTCTTGCATCTTGCTTTAGCAAAAGAGGTGCCCCTCCCTTTTAACAATACAAAATACTGTCCCGATGAGGCCTTAGAAAAAATACCAGACGATTTCTATTCTGAAGATTGGCTAATAGTCCCGCTTAAGCACTAATGAATTCTGGTCGTAAGAAGATACAAGATGTGTATTAAAGTGAAAATAATTCACCAGGCCAAATAGATAGCTTATCTATATTTGTAAACAATTTTCTTGATACAATGGCGTGTTTATTCGTCTTTAAGCTATCAAGATATATTAGGGGCAGATTATGAACAGAAATGTCATCTCACTATTATGCTTATTTTATCTGGCTGGATGTGACAATGCATCACATGAAAACTCAGAAAATTTACTCCCGCAATCGGGAGTTGAAGTCCCACAGGCACCATCCTTAACTAGCGAGGCTGCAAGTAATTTGGCTCAATTGCCGATGAATTGTATCACTGTGGAATACCCTAATAAACTTAATCAGGTACTTGGTAGCAGTCAGGATTTAGCATCGCCAAAGCAACTACACCCTGCCTTTTATGGCTGCTTTGACTGGCATTCGGCAGTTCACGGGCATTGGTCATTAGTTTCTTTATTAAAAAAATTTCCACAACTGCCCCAAGGAAAAAAAGCGAGAAGATTGCTAATAAATAGCTTATCGCAAGAAAATATAGAAAGAGAAGTCGCATACTTTAACAGTGAGCATAATAAAAGTTTTGAGCGCACGTATGGATGGTCTTGGCTATTAAAGTTAGCGTTAGAGTTGCGTACATGGGATGACGATATTGCAAGCAACTTATCAGCAAACTTATCGCCATTAACTGAAAAAATCATCGACTTGTATCTACAATTTTTACCTAAGCTGGTTTATCCAATACGTGTTGGGGAGCACACTAATACGGCATTTGGTTTGGGTTTCGCCTTAGATTATGCTAATGAAACAGAGCATGGCGAGTTAAAATCGCTGATAGAGCAACGTGCTATCGATTTTTATGCTGACGACAAAGCATGTCCCCTATCTTGGGAGCCAAGTGGCTTCGACTTTTTATCTCCATGTTTAGAAGTAGCAAACCTTATGCGTCGAGTATTACCTGCCGATCGATACTTTCTATGGCTAGAGAGTTATTTGCCGCAGCTAAGTGATAAGAACTTTGATTTACCTGTGGGTTTAGTTAGCGACAGAAGCGATGGAAAACTAGTACATCTTGATGGTCTAAATTTTAGTCGGGCATGGAACCTATACGCGATAAGTAGATTTGCAGCTCTACACAATAAAGGTGACACATACCAACATTTACAGCATCTGGCTAATCGCCATATGCAATATTCTCTGCCTAATTTAGTAGATGATTCTTATGAAGGCGGTCATTGGCTAGCTTCATTTGCTATTGAAGCTTTGAATATCATGGAGCAATAAATTAAACCAATTTACTATAGTAAGCTTATTAGTTTTTACATAACGAATAAGTACATAACACTTTATTATTGTGAATTAGAAACTGAATTTTAGTAATACTATAATTTTTGATAAATTAACTCTTGGTATTAGCCTTTTGTGTACCAATATGTATCTGAAGAGCTCATCTAATTGTGCTTAATTTTAGAGAGCTCTTTAATCCCTTCTTCGAGAAGGGAGAATTATATTCCAGCAAAGTTTCAGAATAATATGATAATAAATAAGTCTACCCTCATATTATTTACAATAGTTATCGAATTGATAGAAATGTCTTCTTAGACTCTCCGGAAAATAATGCGATAGAAGTAATATAAATATACAGTTTTAATCAATACAGATTAGTGTGGCCTTACCACTTTTTCATTTATTCCTTTAAAAGTATAAAACCCTTACAACATGTAGATCTTTTCTAGATATCATTAAAATATCTAGTATTGTATTTTTTGTTTATTTAAGATCCGCAGCCTTCTAACTATGCTGTATCTAAAGCACTCTATTTACACTACACATTACTACATCATAGTGGCCAGAAGATTTTCCAATATTAGTTATTTTTCCTAAAGTGTCTAAATAATAGCAAATAGGAAAAATACCACCTAATAATACAAATGGTTGAAATTGTGAACTACAAAAATCAAAGAGAAAATTTAAGTGCTCCAATCCGCAATTTTATTCAGCGGCATGAATCGGAAAGTACTCGTTTATTACTTGAGGGTACAGGTCCAAGAGTAACCATGATGATGCCATATCTATCTGGTGTTGGCATGGAAGTACTTGAAAAATTTTCTGAGATTCATGTTTTCTCAGGTTCTACTTTTGCATATATAAATTATATCGCATTTGAGAAAAACCATTACCTACATCCTCTAAAAACATATTATGGTGGTCTCGATAAGGCTATTCGTTATGCTCATAATAAGAGTCGATTTCAGCCTTTATACCAAATGATAAAGTTTTTGACAGGAAAACCTTTGTACGGAAATTTACCATATAAAGAAATATTTGATTATGCATTTACAAGAGAGTTTCTAGATACACCATTTACTGAAGTTTCTTCTAACTTGGTTCCATATATAGGTGTCTATGGAAAAGATCATCCAGTGGCTTTAACTAAAGAAAATGGCTTTGAAACAGATAAAATCACTGTTGAAGAATTATTAACTATGGCTATGAAAGTTCCTTTTTTATATGGTAGAGCTACAAAACAAGATCCTTATTATGATGCTAACTATTGTAGGAACTTTAAAACAGGCCGTGATCAATTAATTAATTCTGAGGTGAAGACCTTAGCCATTAGTATGTGGAGTAAAAAGCCTAAAGGAAACACTGAATTTATACATGTGTTAGGTGACCAAGAAGTCCCTAAAAAAGTTTTTAGAAATGACATTATGTCGGTTGTTTTGAATTACCCTAACCCTCGGTATGCACAAGATTTATACTTAACTTACAAATAGCAGTAGATAAATGATGACGAACAATGCACCTTGGAATAAAGAATTACCAACTTTAAGAGATATTCAAAAGATAATTCCTTCGCATCTTTTTTTGCCAGACCATAAAAAAGGTTTTTTATTATATTCACAAACAGTTTTTCTATGTGTTTTACTATTTTTGTTTGCCTTATATATCATTCCAGAATTGAGTTCGCCATTTAAGCAACTCGCCTGGCTATTTTATTGGTTTTTCCAAGGCACAATATTCTGGAGTTTCTTTGGCTGGGGCCATGACTGTGGACATAATGGCTTTTCAAAGCATAAGTGGGTAAACACTCTGGTAGGTAACATTACTCATTCTTTTATTCTCATGCCTTATGAAAGCTGGAAAACTACACATAAATTGCATCATATGAATGCTGGAAATATTGACAAAGATGTTAATTATCCACCGAAAAGGAGCAAAAAATTAATCAAACGTCATTGGATAGTAGGATTGTTAGGTATCGCTCATTTTCTTTATTTATGTGGCCTTTCTACTTATAGAATAAATCACTTTAATCCATTTGGCGATGTGTTTAAAAACAATCGCCGTGACGTAATAATATCATTACTTGTTTGGTTCGTGTTTTTTTGTGCTGTTATCGCATCGATATTCATTTTTGGCTTTATCAATGTGCTTGCATTCTACGGTGTTCCTTTATTTGGGTATGCAACTTGGCTCGTCATCTCATCATTTCTAAATCATGCTGATCCAAAAGTGCCATGGTGGGGAAACAAGACTTGGACATATATGAAAGGAAATATTTTTTCTGTTATTGATGTTTCATATGGACGTTTCCTTGACTACCTTGTGCAAGATAACGGCCTGCATCAAATTCATCATTTATTCCCTCATGTTCCTACTTATCATATGAAAGAGGCTACTGCACATTTTAGAAGACATTTTCCTCACTTGGCAAAAGACCGTACTATGGCGGTATGGCCGGCATTTTGGGAATACTTAAAGAATTTTCGTGAACAGAAAGTTTTACATGATGACGTCGATGTATTTTTCTATGATGACGGAAAAGGTCAAGATTCTATAGAGGAGGAATATCTTGCCAAAGGTTAAATTATTAACAGACGATATTGAATTTGAAGTTGACGCTGGTGAATCTTTAATGGAAGCCTGTGAAGATGAGGGCGCATCCATTCTATTTGGTTGCAGATCCGCAGGGTGTGGTGTTTGTCTTATCAATATCACTAAAGGCTTAGATAACTTGAACGAAAAATGCCATGATGAGGTAGCATTGTTAGAAGCTTTAGGGGCAAGCGAAAATAATCGTTTATGCTGTAAAGTTATGGTAGAAGGTGATATGGAGTTTGAATTAGCACTTTAGTAGAAAATAAACAATCACTCTTTTACATGCACTTTACTTATTAAGATGCTCAAATTTAAACCTCTAGTACTCTCGATAGCGAGAACATTAAAAAAATAGTCTAATGTTCTCCTTCGTCTTTTGTTATTTATAGCGAATGCCTTCAAAGGCAATATCTACGTTACCTTTCACGGTATTTAATCCGAATCTCTCTGGTACCGGAAATCCATTAGGAAATACGGCTTTACGCATGATTACGGGATTAATATTGACGCCCTTATCTCCTATTCGGATATGCTCACGTAGGTCTGAAATAACCTCTTTAGGCCCGCTGACTTAAGGCTCTCAGCCATTTCTTTTCAAAAAGGCGGGCATAGCCCTACTTACCTTGGCAAATGAGGAAGGCTTTTTATCGGTTGCAGCATTTTTATAAAAACTTAACCACGATAGACTATCGTCATTACGAATTTTCATAAATAAGAACCTCTTTTTTGTAGCCTTTTCAAGTAGAAAGTTCTATTGCTCTTTTGTTATCTCTACCATGGCCACGCTAAAAAGTGGTTAAATAGATTTTGTGTATACATCTGAAACTATAACAACGAGGAAATTTCCAAGTTTCTTAGACGTGCATAAAGTAATGTTTAAAATCGTTAATTTAGATTAGTCTTTATTAATTATGTGTTCTAATTAGGCCTTATAAAATTCGCTTGGACTCTTGCCATAGAGTCGTTTGAACTCTCGTGCAAACTGTGTGGTGCTATTGTAACCACTATTAAATGCTGCCTGCTGAACCTGATAACCATTCTCTATGATTAGGTTTCTTGCATGGCTTAATCTCAGTTTTTTTAGATACTGTGTAGGAGACTGTTTAGTGATATCCTTAAAAACTCTGTGAAAGGTTGACTCCCCCATATGCACTTTATTTGCTAACTCAGAGATGCTAACTTTTTGTTTAAAGTTCTGATGCATCCATTTAAGTGCATTATCAATACGGGATAGCTCTGCTTCCTTTGCAGTGAGATTATAAAACTCTTTACCCCTATTGTTGATAAATACTCGAAATAGCAATTCTCTAACGGTTTGGCTTCCTATCACTTCACTCGCAACGCTGTCTGATAGTATGCTTAATAATCTAAATACAGTATTCTTGATATCATCAGATACCGGTGATACAAACAAGCCCCTTACTGAATTCTGAAAATCAATGTGTGTTAATGCATCGGTTTTATTCAGCTGATATACGATCCCCTCTAGCATACTCAAGTCGATATCAATAGTAAGAGCTAGGAATGGTTTTTCACTAGATGCTCTAACTTCACACTCAGCAATAATAGGCACAGGCAGTACCAAATAATTTTGGCTATCATAGATATACTTTTCCCCTCCGAAATAGATAGTTTCAGCACCTTGGATAACAAACACGATTCCTTGTGCATATGAAAGGGGAAGGCGTGATTGACTTTGGCTGATTCTAAAAATCTTAACCCCTTCTATGTTAGTTGAATTGAAACTTTCTTTCTCAGCCAGATTTTTTGTAAGTGTTAGTATATTTTTCATCAATAATAAACTTTATATTTCCTTTATAGAAAGTATATTGATGGAATTGAAATAGCTCAAGAAGAATGAGAGTTTTAGGCAGGAATACAATAGTATTGTGTCTGTTGTGTTACAAAATGCGGCTTAAAATATCGCTTTCAATGATTAAAAGCAATATAAACTTAACACAACTTAATTGAACTATAGAGAATATTTATGACTTTGAAGAAACATATAAGCTTGTTTACTTATGCGTTTGTTACATGGGCAATTTTTTATATTATCGGCTTACCGGATTATTATCAAAGCTGGATGTTTGAGACAAAAATAATTATTTGTATTTTAGTTACTGGGTTATACTTTCCTGTTACGTCACAATCACTTAAGAAGTTTTGGAATAATGGCCATCACTTCAAAAACTCGTTTTGGTTGGCCTTGTATCTTACTCTTCCCCTTTTTATTTTCGACTATTTACTATTAGGTATATATAAAGGACTAGGTATAAAATTTGTTTTTCCTTACTGGTATTTAACATTTTTTTATTTTTCATTCTGGGTTCAATTTCCATTGATTGGTTACAGGATGAGCAAGAAATATTGATACTGTTGCTCTATCATTTTGACACTCAATTGTTTGATATTTAAACTGGAAGACGCATACTATATTACAACATTGATACTCTTTATTAGAATTGCCCATTATATCTACAACACCTCCAGTAAACACTAACTAAGCAGATCTCGAACTATATTAGAATTAGAAATGTGTAAATATTAAATGGCCTGAATTACTATTATTGGCACAATAATAGATTGACATAGACCATATACAATTATTTGTATCTATCAATAAAGTGTAATATCGATTGATAACTGCCATTTATACGTCGATGAATGCCATCAACTGATTCTTAACACAATCCTAAAGAATTTTTTCTATTAATAGATCGTTCAACTGATTAAATAATAACTTAGCATCTGAATATAATCAGTTTATTTTATAGGTTTTGTATAAAGACGAGAAGATAAACCATTTTCCATGTAAATTTTAGTAGCGTTATTTTTGAAGCAACTCGTTTGATTATTAGTTAATATGTTATTAATACAAGCATTATATATTTCGCTATAAATGATCATTAAAATTTATAAATAAAATGTAAAAACTGGTAATGGCTTAACAAGGAATATAAAGTAAATTTGATCAAGATCAATTTATTTTTAGTTATAGAGTCATTTTGGAGATTTGATTAAAATCAAATTACTGTTAATAATGGATTGATGATAATCAAGAAATTAAAATATTTAATACGTTAATTAAAAATTAATAGAATTTAAAATGAAGAATAAAATTTATAGGTGGCAACAAGAAATCAAATAGGAAAATTTAGCAGAAGAACTTTTCAATAATTATTTTCACTTAACGGGCAAATACCTGTTGAATATAAGCGAGATATAATTATGATGATTTCGAATCAATTAAAAAACACTCAAGCAACTGTAGCACCAGCAATTAGGTTAACTGGTGGAACTATGGTAAAGCATAATTTTACCGCTCAAAGCAAAGCTTCAATGTTAGATCCACAAGCACGTAGAGCATCACAGAGTGATATAGAAAAAGCAGATAATTTGGATAGAGTATTAAATGATCCCTCGATGGCAATACTTCGTAACGCAGCAAGCAAACTTGGTAAAAAAGCAGCTAAAGCCGCAGCAACTACTGTCAAGAATAAATTGACTTCACCTGGGCCACATTGGACTGACGTACCTGCCGAAGCTCATAGGCAATCGGAGAAGCATAGAAAACATATGAGCCGACCACAACATAACTCTCACTATACACACACAGACAGTACAGGCACACGGCATTATAAATACGATAATTCTAGCTCTTCTTCGAAGAGAAGATAGATAATTATAGTTTCAAAATATGAGTCGTCTCTAAACTAGAGATAGACTCATTACTTTCCCACTATATTTAAATAAAGATAAGTTAACATAGAAATAATTGTTGGAAATAAAAAATGAATAATGATGTGATTTTTCGTGAGCTCGGCGATCGCTTAGGTGTGGAAATGTCATTTTATCACGGGGCTACGGTGCTTAGCGATAACGATAATGATGGAAGAGAGTTTTGGTTTGAATTAGCCTGTGATGATTCCCTATTAATTATGCATACAGAAATTGCTAGCGCCGCTGCTGTGGCTGGTTCAAATGAAATACGACAATGGTTAACACTCAATACTCGCCCTGATATTATGAAGGGTGCATGGTTAGGGATAGAAGCTAACTCCAAGTCACTGCGCCTTTGTAATTCTACAATCTTAGACATTGCTACCTCGGAAAAAATTGAAGAAGTTTTTAAAGATTTTTCAGCATTAACGGAAAAAGTAGATGATGAGGCGAAACGTCTTATAATCAATTAATGATGTTAAAGGTTTTTAATTTTTATTAACTAGCTACTTTATATAAGGGTAGCTTTGATCAGCACTTCAAGCGTTGAAAATCTATAGTGGTATTCACTCAAATAGATAAATATCAGTATTTATCTATTTGAGTGAATACTACTCGTACGCTTGCTAAATTTTTTTGTTTTGCACTATTAAATATATTTTATTTAATAGTGCACTTTTCCATATTTAATTAGCATGAGGCATAACTATGAAAATCCCGTTACAACCAGCAACCATTCAACGAACCACAGCACCTGCAGTTAAACTTACCGGTGGAATTATGGTAAAGCCAAACTTTACCGCACAAAGTAGACCTCCGATGCTGGATCCACAGATGGCTAAAGCATCAAAAAATGATCTAGAACAGGCATACAACCTAGATAAGCTGCTAAATGACCCATCATTAGCAATGCTTCGTCAGGCTGGTAAAGCTGCTAAAAAAACTGTGGAAAAGAAACTTACTAAACCTGGACCACATTGGACTGACATACCTGCTGAAATTCATAAACGAACAGAAAAAGAGATAAATAACAAAAATAGAAGACAACATAATCCTCACCGTACAGGTACCGATAACACAGGAGCAAAAACCTATTCTTATGATAATACGAAGTCTTCGCATAGGAGATAAGCAGAAATAATTTCCAGTAGTGAGCCTAACCTAAAGGTAGGCTCATTATTTAATTAAATTGGTGAGAATAAGCCCATACAGTTTTATCAAAAAAATTATCTGAAAACCGTATGAG